>JBKHAU010000203.1:0-5409 GCA_046542725.1 Opitutales bacterium | reverse complement strand
GCCGGCCCTGCAGCGCATGGTCAACCCGCGGCATCCCTCCCAGCTCTACGAGGCCGCGCTCGAGGGCGTCGTCCTCGGGGCCTGGGTCCTTGGGCGCTTCTGGGGGCGGCGGGGTATGCTCCCGCGGGCCGGACAGTTGACCGCCGAGTTCCTCATCCTCTATGCCGTCCTGCGCATCGCCGGAGAACAGTTCAGGGCGCGCGACGCAGGCCACGAGGCGGGCATCTTCGATCTCTCGCGGGGCACCTTCTACTCGGTCCTGACTCTCCTCGTCGGGCTCGGGTTGTGGGGCTATCTGCGCTGGCGGGAAACGCGGAAGGTGTAAAGCAGGCGCAGAAAAATCTTCCTGCGGGCGAAAATGAAACCCCTCGGCGCTTGATCTCCCGACAAAATCCGTTCCCGTAGGCGTGGTCTCACCTTTCTCGTATACTCGCATTTGGAGGCATCCCATGGAAATCACCGCATATTTGAAACCGACCTGTGGCTGGAGTAACGGCGTCCGCGCCATCATGCGCAAATACGCGCTCGAGTACGAAGACCGGGACATCATCAACAACCCGGCCAACTACGCCGAAATGGTGGAGCGTTCGGGCCAGCCCCTCTCGCCCTGTGTGCTCATCGACGGGGTGATGCTTGCCGACGTGAGTGGGGAGGAAGTGAAAAACTACCTCCTCTCGAACAACCTCGTTCAGCCCGCCGAGAGCGAGGCCGACGTCCCGACCAACGCCCCCTGTACCGACGAGGAACACGAGGCCATGCGGTCGAAGACGATCCGCTTCTTTTAGTGCTCGGAACAGGGTGGGGCAGAACCCCTACCCGCCGATCCTCTCTCCCGCTCAGGAGAGTCGAAAAAATTCCCCTTGCACGCGCCTTTGCGGGTGCGAATCTTTTCGTTTCTCATGCGGCTTGGCCGTGTTCTGGGGGCGGCGGCCGTGTCTGGCCACCGCCGCCGTCGAGCGGAAAGGCGCGGCGGCTGCTGGAACCTGCGGCGCGCCGGGCCGCCACCGCCTCTTTCACGTTTTTTGATCCCTTCGAGTTATGTCCGACCAGCACACCTTTCCCCGTTTGCCCAATGGCTACCCTGCTCCCCAGGGGCTTTACGACCCCGCCCAGGAGCGCGATGCCTGCGGGGTGGGCTTCATCGCCGACATGCACGGGCGCGCGTCGTATGACATCCTGGACGGGGCCATCACCGCGCTGAAAAATCTCGCCCATCGCGGCGCGATCGATGCCGACGCGGTGACCGGGGATGGCGCCGGCGTGCTCACTCAGCTGCCTTACGAGATCTTCCTGCCCTACCTGGAAGAGCGTGGCATCGCGCTCGCGCGCGAAGACCTTGCGGTCGGAATGGTCTTTCTCCCGCGCGGGGACATTCGGGCGGTGGAGCGGGGCCGGGCGATTGTCGAGGAGGGGATCAAGCGCGAGGGTCTGCGCTTTCTCGCCTGGCGCGAAGTGCCGGTCGACCACTCCTGCCTCGGACGCAAGGCCGAGACCACTCGCCCGCTCATCGTCCAGGCCTTCATCGGCCGCCCCGAGGGAATCATTGACGCCGAATACGAGCGCCGGCTTCTGCTCGCCCAGAAGTTCTGCACGCGCGTCGCCGAGGCCGAAAACATGGCGGGCTTCTACGTCGTCTCGATGTCTTCCCGCACCATCACCTACAAGGGGCTGCTCAACTCTCCCCAAGTGCGGAAGTTCTTCCTCGATCTGAAATCGCCTCGTTTCAAGACGGCGTATGCCATCTTCCATCAGCGCTTCGCGACCAACACGTTTCCTGACTGGAACCGCGCGCAGCCCTTCCGCATGCTCGCGCACAACGGGGAGATCAATACCGTGCGGGGCAACCGCAACAGCATGAAGGCGCGTGAATACTCCTCCGATCACGGCGTCTGGGGGGATCGTTTCAAGGATCTCGCGCCGATGGTCCAGGAGGACATGTCGGACAGCGCGAGCTTCGACAACTGTCTTCAGCTCATGACCGTGGGCGGGCGCTCGATCATCAACGGAGTGTCCATCATGATGCCCACGGCCTGGGAGGAGAACAAGGACATGCCCGAGGCCGTGCGCGACTTTTACAAGTATCACGCGGCCATGATGGAGCCGTGGGACGGACCCGCCGCCGTCGTCTTCACCGACGGTCGTTTTGTCGGTTCCTCACTCGACCGCAACGGCCTGCGCCCGGCCCGCTTTCAGGTCTGGGAAGACGGCACCGTCGTGCTCGCCTCCGAGGTCGGTCTCATTCCCAAGCGGGACAGCAAGGTCGTGCGCGCCGGTCGCCTCGGCCCCGGCCGGATGATGGTCGTCGACCTGCAGGAGCATGTCGTCATCGAGGACGAGGAGTTGAAAGCGCGGCTTGGGCAGGAAAACGACTATGCCGCCTGGTGCCGACAGTCCATCCACAGCCTGCAGGACAACCCGCCGCGCGAGGTCGACTATGCGCGGGCGACGACCGATCCCGCTGAGATCACCGCCCGCCGGGTCGCCTATGGCTACGATCTCGACGAGGAGAAGATGATCCTCCGGCCGATGATCGAATCGGGCAAGGAGCCGATCGGGAGCATGGGTGAGGACACGCCTTTGGCCGTCCTCTCGCGCCGTCCACGCCTCCTTTTCTCTTATTTCAAACAGCTTTTCGCGCAGGTCACCAATCCGGCCATCGATTCCCTCCGCGAGCGCCTCGTGATGTCGCTCAAGATGACGCTGGGCGGCCGCCTCAGTCTCTTCGAGGGCGCGCCCACCGAGCACCGCTTCGTCGCCCTCGAGTCGCCCCTTCTCCTCGACCACGAGTTCGAGGCCTTGCAGCAGGTCGACTTCCTCGCGGACAAGTTGCTCAAGGTCGACATCACCTTCCCCGTGAAGGAGGGCCCGGACGGCCTCGAGGCCGCCATCAAGCGCATCCGTGCCGAGGTGCGCGCCTGCGTCGAATCGCGCGACTGCCGCCTCGTCATCCTCTCCGATCGTGCGCTCGACGCCCGTCGTGCGGCCGTTCCCTCCCTCCTCGCCGTTGGCGCCGCCCATAGCGAGCTGGTGAAGCTCGGCCAACGCATCCGCTGCGACGTCCTCTGCGAGACGGGCGAGGTGCGCGACGTGCATCAGTTCGGCTGCGTCATCACCGCCGGCGCGAACGCCGTCTACCCGTATTTTGCCCTCGATGTCATCCGCAAGATCGTGAGCGAGCCCGCCGCCGGCGAAGACGAAAAGGATACGCCGGCCATCAGCGTCGAACAGGCCATCCTGAATTACCGCAAGGGGATCGATGCCGGCCTCCTCAAGATCATGTCGAAGATGGGCATCAGCACCCTCTTCAGCTATCAGGGGGCGAAGATCTTTGAGGCCATCGGGATCAGCCAGAAAGTCGTCGATGAACTCTTCGTCGGGGTCTCCGCACCCATCGGTGGGGTCGGCTACAAGGAAATCGCGATCGATGTCCTGCGCCGCCATGCCGAGGCCTTTCCGCTCGAAGGCACGGCCGCGCTCTGGTCCGAAGGGTATTACAAGGACAACAAAAAGGACCCCGGCGAATACCACGCCTGGAGCACGAAGTTTGTTTCGGGGATGAACACGTTCATCCGCAAGCAGGGCAGCTTCGAGTCCTTCAAGGACATGCGTGATGCCGCCGATGTGCATGTGCCGACCTCGCCGCGCGACCTCATGCGCCTGCGCTACTCCCTGCGCCAGCCCGTTCCCCTCGCCGAGGTGGAGAGCATCGAAGACATCCGCCGGCGCTTCACCACCGCCGCCATGTCGCTCGGCGCCCTCTCCCCTGAGATGCACGAGACCCTCGCCATCGCGATGAACCGCATCGGCGGCAAATCGAACAGCGGCGAAGGCGGCGAGGACAGCAAGCGCTTCCGTCCCTACGAAAACGGTGACCACGCCAACTCTGCCATCAAGCAGGTGGCGAGCGGG
This sequence comes from Opitutales bacterium, assembly GCA_046542725.1. Classification (GTDB taxonomy): domain Bacteria; phylum Verrucomicrobiota; class Verrucomicrobiia; order Opitutales; family Oceanipulchritudinaceae; genus CAWVVV01. Next base: position 1,500 of record JBKHAU010000203.1, on the reverse strand, counting down.
CGTTTCGGCGTCACCGCGGAGTACCTCGCCAACGCGAAGGAGATCGAGATCAAGGTCGCGCAAGGCGCCAAGCCCGGCGAAGGCGGCCAGCTCATGGGCTGGAAGGTGAGCCCCCTCATTGCCAAGCTGCGCTTCAGTGTGCCGGGGGTGACCCTCATCTCTCCGCCTCCGCACCACGACATCTACTCGATCGAGGACCTCGCCCAACTCATTTTCGACCTCAAGGAGGTCAACCCGCGGGCCAAGGTCTGTGTCAAATTGGTCTCCTCCACGGGGGTCGGCACGGTCGCCGCCGGGGTGGCCAAGGCGTATGCCGATGTCATCCTCATCTCGGGTCACGACGGGGGCACCGGGGCTTCGCCCTTCTCTTCCATCAAGCATGCCGGCTCGGCCTGGGAGATCGGGCTCTCCGAGGCGCATCAGGTCCTCATGTTGAACGACCTGCGCAGTCGTGTCACCCTGCGCACCGACGGCGGGATCAAGAGCGGTCGCGACATCGTCATCGCCGCCCTGCTCGGTGCCGAAGAGTACAATTTCGGCACCGCCGCGCTCATCGCCGGGGGCTGCGCGATGTTCCGCGTCTGCCACCTCAACACCTGTCCGGTGGGGGTCGCCACGCAGCGTGAAGACCTCCGCGCAAAGTATCGCGGGAAGCCCGAGAACATCGTCAACTACTTCAATGCGGTCTCCCAGGACGTTCGCATCTACATGAGCAAGCTGGGCTTCCGCACGGTCGACGAGATGGTCGGGCGGACCGACGTGATCGAGCAGATCAGCGATCTGCGCAACCCCAAGACCGAGACCGTCGACCTCTCCCGCCTGCTGTACGCCGTCGACCCGACCTGGGAGCAGCCCCGTGTCGCCCAGCGCGCACGCAACGAGCGCATCGGCAACCAGGGTTCGCTCGACGACACCATCATCCAGGACGCGAAGAACACGATCTCGGACAAGAGGCCGAAGTTCACTGGCAGCTACAAGGTGGTGAACGTCGACCGCAATGTCGCGACCAAGCTCTCCGGCGAAATCGCCTACCTCCATGGCAACGACGGCCTCGAGCCCGGCACGATCACGCTCAACCTGCGGGGCAGCGCCGGTCAGGGCCTCGGCACCTTCCTCATCCAGGGCATCCGTCTGCGCCTCACCGGCGACACCAACGACTACGTCGGCAAGGGCATGAACGGTGGCGAGATCATTGTCCGCCCCGGCGCCAATGCCGCCTACGAGTGGCACCAGAACTCGATCATGGGCAACACCTGCCTCTACGGCGCGACCGGGGGCTACCTCTTCGGAGCCGGCCAGGCGGGAGAACGCTTCGGGGTGCGCAACTCCGGCGCGACCGCCGTCATCGAGGGGGTGGGCGACCACGGCTGTGAATACATGACCGGCGGCACGGTCGTTTGCCTCGGGCCCACCGGTCGCAACTTCGGTGCCGGGATGAGTGGCGGGGTGGCCTTCGGTTACGATCCGGACCACCAGTTGCAAAACCACCTCCACACCGAG
>JBKHAU010000202.1:0-5412 GCA_046542725.1 Opitutales bacterium | reverse complement strand
ATCGTGCGGGTGCGGCTCGAGGAGGAGGCCGACGGAGGCATCTTCTTTGCCGTCTCGGACGAGGGCCCGGGCATTCTCCCGGAGGAGCGGCCGCGGCTCTTCGAGCGCTTCCAGCGTCTCAGTGCGCAGCCGACTGGAGGTGAATCGTCGACGGGTCTCGGCCTCTTCATCGCGAAGATGATCGTGGAAGCCCATCAGGGCGCGACCGGCTGCGAAAGCCAGCCGGGCCATGGCGCGACCTTCTGGATCCGCCTTCCGCGGATCGTCCAGCCCGACCCGTTCGAGCAGGGGTGAGGGACCGCGCCGGGCTACTTGCCCACGTGGATCTTCGGCCGGTTGTGTTCGTCGACGAAGATCAGGCGCGGCTTGTGGTTGAGCGCTTCCTCCTCGGTGTAGACAGCGTAGTTGGCGATGATGACGAGATCGCCACGGTGGACGTGGCGGGCAGCCGCCCCGTTCAGGCAGATCTCCCCGGAGCGCCCGTAGATGACGTAGGTCGTGAAGCGCGCGCCGTTGTTGCAGTTATAGATGTCGACCTGTTCGAACTCCTGCAGGTCGGCCTGCTCGCAGAGCACGGGATCGATCGAGATGGAACCCTCGTAGTTCAGGTCGGCGTCGGTCACCGTGGCGCGGTGGATCTTGGCTTTGAGAAGAGTGCGTTGCATCAGGTGCGGGGGTTAGAGAGTGGGAATGGTGGGGCGACGGTTCAGGGTGATGGCGCGCTGCAACCCGCGCAGCACAAGGGTGGGCTCAATCGAATCAAAAAGGTCGAGATCAGCGAACAGCCGCGCCATGCCGCCTGTTCCGATGACACGGGCGGGCTCGCCGCCAAATGCCTCCTCGCGCAGCCGCGCCACCATCTCGCGGACAAGGCCGACATGGCCGAAAAAGAGCCCGGCCTGAATGTTTTCGACCGTCGTGCGGCCGAGCGCCGCGGCGGGGCGAAGAATGTCGACGACCGGCAGTTTCGCCGTGCCGGCGCCGAGCGCATGCATCGAGAGGCTGAGCCCGGCCGCGATCGCGCCGCCGAGGTACTCGCGCCGCGCATTGACCGCGCAAAACGTCGTCGCCGTGCCCATGTCGATGACAATGAGATTCTCGCCCGGGAACAGCTCCACCGCCGCCATCGCGTTGGCGATGCGGTCGGCCCCGACCTCGCGCGGGTCCTTCACGCGGATTTTCAGCCCTGTCTTCACTCCGGTCTCGAGGACGAGGACGGGCCGCTCGAGATACTTCTCGCAGGCGTCGACGATCGAGCGCAGAGAGTCCGGCACGACACAGGCGACCGCCACTTCGTCGATCGCCCCCGGCTCGATGCCGTGGGTGCGCAGGAGCTGGATCAGAAACACGCCGAACTCGTCCGCCGTCGGGCGGGAGCGGTTGCTCCGGCGAAAGTCCATGAGCAGCGCATCCCCCTGCAGGACCGCCCCGTAGACGTCGGTGTTGCCGACGTCGAAGCAGAGTTGTCTTCGAATTTTCATGACGCGTGGACCTCATTGGGCACGGCCGCGAGCGGCAGGTTGTCAATCAGGCGCACGCCTTCGAGCACGACCGCGCCGAGGCGACGGCCCTCGGCGTCCTCGACATATTCCACTGCGAAACCCGCGCCTTCCAGCTCGGCGCAGGCCGCCTCCGGCGAGGGCGCCTCCGCGAGCAGGCGGGGAAACACCGCCGCGCGCGCCCGCGCGGCGGGCGAGAGCCGCACGTTGCGCGAGCTGAGGGCGAGCCCGTCCGCCTCACGCACCGTCGGGCAGGCCACGACCTCGAGGGGGAGAAAGAAAGCCTTCGCCATGCCGCGCACGAGCGAGAGCTGTTGCCAGTCCTTTTCACCGAAGTAGGCCCGGTCGGGAGCAACGAGCTGGAAGAGCTTCAACACGACGGTGAGCACCCCGTCAAAGTGCCCGGGCCGGAAGGCCCCTTCGCGCGGGAGCGACGCCTCGGTCTCGGTCACACGGTAACGGTAGCCGTCGGGGTAGAGATCTGCCCGGCGGGGGAGGAAAACTCCGTCGACGCCCAGCTCGCGGCAGAGCGCAAGGTCGGCCTCGAGCGGCTGCGGGTAGGCCGTGCAGTCCTCCGGGTCATTGAACTGCGTCGGGTTGACGAAGATGCTCACGACCACGATCCCGCACTCCGCCCGGGCCTGCTCGATGAGGGCGGCGTGTCCGCGGTGCAGCGCCCCCATGGTGGGCACGAAGCCGATCCGCCCCGCCTCGGCCGGCACTGCCCGCCGCCAGGCACGGAGGGCGGCGATGTTGTCCCAGGTTTTCATTACGAAAAACTCTCCTCGCGCGCGGGGAAGGCCTGGCTCTTGACGTCCTCGGTGTAGCGGCGAAGGGCGTCCTTGACGAGGCCCGCGCCGTCCAGATAGGTGCGGAGGAACTTCGGACGGAAGCCCTCGTTGAGCCCGAGCAGGTCCTGCAGGACGAGCACCTGACCGTCGCACTGCACGCCGCTGCCAATCCCAATGGTGGGAATGGCGAGGGCCTCGGTCACCTCGGCGGCGAGACCGCTGGGAATGCACTCCAGAACAAGGGCAAAGGCGCCGGCCGCCTCGAGCAAGCGGGCATCCAGCAACAACGCCTGCGCCGTCTCGTCGTCGCGCGCCTGCACGCGATAACCGCCCAGCTGATGCACACTCTGTGGGGTGAGCCCGAGGTGGCCCATGACCGGGACCCCGCTCTCGACGAGGTGGCGGACGACCTCTTCATGGCCGCGCACGCCCTCGAGCTTGACCGCCTGTGCCCCCGCCTTGAGGAGGGTGTCGGCCGCTTCGAGCGCGCGGTGCGCCCCCATGCGGTGAAGGGGAAACGGAAGATCCGCGACGATGAAGGTGCGTCCCGCAAGTCCGCGGGCGGCGGCCGCGGTGTGCGCCGCCATCATCTCTAGGCGGGCATGCACGGTGGAGTCATGACCATGCATGACCATCGCGGCGGAGTCGCCCACCAGGACCACGTCGATCGGGGTGTCGGCGATGAGCTTCGCACTCCAGGCATCGTAGCAGGTCACCATCGTGATGGGCTGCCGCTCCTGCTTGAAGCGTGCAAATTCGAGCAGGCTCTTCATGAGTGAGCCTTTCTCACGGTCGGAAAGACGACGCACCGACCAGCGTCTGCAAGTACCTGTCGCATGGGATCAAGTCTCGGGTTGAACTAGGGATTGGAAGAAAAAGAGGCGTTCGATCCAGTCGCAGCCGCGGGTGCGGTCTGCGCTGTCGAGGGTGGGAGAAGATGGAGCGCGTCCCTATTCCCGCAAGGGCAATCTCTCGAAGCGCGAGCAGGGCCACAACCTTCCCGCTGGGGCCGAAAACGCGGGGGAGGCGTGCAGCACTCCACCGCCGAGGGGCGCGGGGCGCGCCTCCGCTTCATCTGCTCTACCGCGCCGCGGTCAGAGCGACGCGATGGCCATCCCGGCGAGGGTGGCGGCGAAATCCGGATCTCGCGTCCCGGGCTTGGCCGGGACCGGCAGCGGCAGGGCGGGAGCGCCCTCCGCGGCGGGATCGGCGCGCAGGATCGCGGGCAATTCGACAACGACCTCGGGATGGTCCAACACCGGCCGAGACATACGACTGAAGGGCGACCAGGGCGACACCTCCGAGACCTCACTCAAACGCGCCTCTTGCAGCCCGGGCAGGACCGGCGTGCCCATGACCTGCGTTCCCCCGAGGAGGACGCCGAGGACACCGAGCCAAGCGCGTGGGAGTTTCATGATAGAGGTTATCGGACACCCGCCGACCCACTTGAGCGAAAAACGCGCTTTCAGCCATTTTCCCGCGCGATGCCAAGAAACTGCTCAACCGTGCGCTCATCGAGGGGCCGGCAGAAACGGTATCCGGGGCCTTGCGGGGAGAGGCTTTCGAGGAAGGCGGCCCTCGCCCCCAAGTCATTGAACTCCAGACCGATGAGCGCGCGGCCCACCCGTTCACCGGAGTAGGCGTAGTTGAAATAGCAGAAATTCGCCCGGCCCTGGATCGTCTGCACGAGGAAGGCGTGGAGCGCTCCCGCGCGCTCGTAAAACTCGAGGTCGAGGAAAACCGTGGGCCCGAGCAGTTCGGGCCGCAGGGCGATCATGCGGAAGGGGATCTCGGCGGAGTCCTCGACCGCCTCAAAGGCAAAGCCCTGCCGACGCAGGCGCGCCTCGAGGGCGGCATAGTCGTCCGCCGCACAAGCCAACCCGAAGAGCGGCCAGGCCCGGACCGCGTCCCGCTTGCCATATTGGAAGGCCACGATGTTGAGCTCGCCGAGACCGAGATCGAGGAGACGGAGCATCGAGCCGGCTTCCTCCGAGATCTCGATGCGCAGATAGTGGCGCGGCATGTGGTCGATGCCCGAACTCGTCGCGATCGCGCCGAGGCGGCTGAAGTCGATGTTCGCCCCGCAGAGCACGACGAGCGCCCGCCGCCCTCCGAGGCGCGCCCGCTCTTGCAGGGCTCCCGCCAGCCCCATTGCGCCCGAGGGCTCGGAGAGGCAGCGCAACTCGTCCCAGAAGATGCGGATGGCATCCGCCACCTCCGTGTTGGTCACCGTAATGATGCGGTCGAGCACCTCGCGGCAGACCGCGAAGGGCAGCTCGCCGGGCATGCGCACCGCCGTCCCGTCGCAAAAGATATCCATCTCGGCCAGCCGCTCGCGACGTCCACTCTCGATCGCCTGCTTCATGCTCGCCTGACCGACGCCCTCGACCCCGACCAACTCGATCCCCGGGTAAAACTCGCGCAGCCAACAGGCCACCGCCGCGGCCATTCCCCCACCGCCGATCTGCAGGTAGGCGACGTCGAACGGGCCCGCGCCGGAGAGGACGACTTCGTCCGCCAAGGTGCCCTGCCCCGCCATCACGAGAAGATCGTCGTAGGCGTGAATGTAGACGCCCCCCGTCTCCTTCTGGAAGGCGAGGGCGGCGTTCAAGGCGTCGTCGTAGGCGTCTCCTTCGAGGCGGATCTCGACCCATTCACCGCCCCAACGGCGCACCGCCCGCTGCTTTACCCCCGGCGTCGTCCGGGGCATGAAAATCGTCGCCCGCACCTCCAGTCGGGCCGCCGCGAGGGCCACGCCCTGGGCATGGTTGCCCGCCGAGGCGGTGATCACGCCACGCGCCTTTTCCTCCGCCGCCAGCACCGCCATGCGATTGTAGGCGCCCCGCCACTTGTAGGCCTTGATCGGGGAAAGGTCCTCGCGCTTGACCCAGATCTCGACCCCGCCATCGAGGCGCATCGGCTCCAGCGGAGTCGGCGCACCGAGACGATAGACGCGCTCCCGGGCAATCAGGATCTCGCGCCGCAAGCGGCGTGGCAAAGGCAGTTCGTGCGGGTCGTCGGTCATGCGTTCGCCCGGGAAGCAAGCACGAGGTGGCCCTCGGGGCGACTGTTTTTCCATCTGCCAGCCTCACGTTTGAGCGCGCTTCTACCGAGGGATCAAG
>JBKHAU010000201.1:0-5413 GCA_046542725.1 Opitutales bacterium | reverse complement strand
GCGCCGGCCGCCGCGGCGGAACTGCACGAGCACGCCGAGCGCGCCGAGCGCGGCCGTCGCAATCATTGGGACCTGGCGCGCGGCGAGAATGCGCCAACCCGCCGCGGGGTCTTCTCCGAGGATCAGGATCTGCGTTCCATCGATGAAAAACAGGCTCCCGTAGACCACCTGGAAGGCGCCGATAAAGGCCGTCGCGACTTTGATCGTGGGGTTGGCGAGAAGCACGCCAAGGAGCGCGCCGATCCCACACGCGACCGCGAGAGCGACGAGCTGCAGGAGCGGCGAGAGCTCCCCGATGTTGGGCAAAAGAAGGGTGTAGCCGAGCAGCACCCCCGCCATGGCCGCGGCCGCCTTCACAAAGACAAAGGAGAGGATGAGCCCGAGCAGCGCGCCGAGGCCGATCCCGACCCAGAGCATGCGGTCGGAGGCCAGCTCGAGCTGCGCTCCGGCCCACGCCGCCGCCCCCGCTCCTGCCAGGGCAAGGATCACCGCGAGGGCGTAGCGAAAGATGCGAAAGCCGAAAAAGCAGTTCACCAAACCCGTCACGATGATCGCGACATAGACGCCGATCGTGTAGGGGTCCTGAGCCGGGGGCACGGTTTCCATCGGGGCCGGATTGAAGGGCAAGGCGGCAGAGTTGACGAGCGCGGAAACGCGGTCCGCCGCGACCATCCCCGCACTCGCCTGGGTTCACTCCAGGCCGCGGGCGGCGAGGTCGTCTTCGTCCCAGCCGAGGTAGTGACCCAGTTCATGCAGGAGCGTGACCCGCACCTCGTCGACAAATCCGGCCGGACTCTGGCCGACGAAGTCCCAGATGGTCTCGAGAAAGAGCTCGATCTGGGGCACGGCGGGGTCGCTCGAGGAGGCGTGCTCATGGATCGGCAGCCCGGTGAAAAGACCGAGCAGGTCGCGCTCCAGCCCGTCGCCGTGCGGGCGCAGGACGACCGTGACCTCATCGGCCGCGACCCGCACTTCGGGCGGCAACTCCTCGAGGCAGCGCTCGACCTCGGCCGAGGCCCAGCGCTCGCAACGTTCGTAAAAGGCAGGGGACACGCCTGGCACCATGCCGATTCACCGGAGGGGCGCAATGCCGCCGACGAAGGGCGTGCCCATGATTGCTCAGAAGCGGTAGTTGGTCCCCACGCTGAGGATCGAAACCGAGGCCTCGTTCTCCCCGATGAGAATATTGCCCGCGGTGTGGGAGCTGTTGTTCGTCTTGCTGTCAGCGACGAAGACATGGGCAAAGGCGACGTCCACCGCCCAGCCGTTGCCCACCTGCCACTGGCCGCCGAGCGCGAGCCAGGTGCGCTCCGCGTCGGGAATGCGGGGCGAGACATACTCCGGTCCGGGGACCGCCGCCTCGTCGTAGACCAGGCCGGCGCGGAGGGCGAAATGCTCATTCACGACGTAGCGCGCACCCACGCTGTAGCGCAGCGTGTCGCCCCAGTTTTCGGGGATGGGACGGGTCGGCGGGCTGCCGGTCTCGAAGACGATGGCCAACTCGTCGAAGACGCTCCAATCCGTCCAGGTGAGGTCGGCGAGGAGGGTGAGCGCCGCGTTGACCTCATGGGCAACGCTGAGGGAGACCGTGGAGGGGAGGGTGAGGTCGACCGTCCCGCCCTGGTCGGGAAAGGCGCCCCCGAGGTAGGGCTCGAGCAGGCCGACGGTGAAGTCGGCGTCGCCTTCGAGTTCGAGCTCCACCTGTGAGCGGTAGTGCAGGCCGAGGCGGGTGCCCGTGCGGGGCTCCCAGAGCACGCCGAAGTTGAAGCCGTAGCCCACGCCGTCGCCCTCGAGGTGGAGAAATCCATCATACTTCGTCCCGCCACGGTTTGCCACGATGTCGGCCGCGGTCGCCCCGAGCGCACTCGAGGGAATCTGCGCGAGCCCGATGAGGCCGAAGTCGACTGCGTTGCTCAGGACCGCCTCGGAGAGCACGACGTTGGCCCCGAAGCCGATCGACCATTGCTCGTTGATGCGATAGGCCGCGGTCGGATTCAGATTGACCGTGCGCAGGTCGCTTTCCACCGCCACATAGCGGCCCACCCAGTCTTCCTCATACTCCGTGGCGAGGCCAAAGGGCACGTTCAAGGCGAAGCCGAGGACGAGGTCCTCGCTCACCGGATGCGAGTAGAAGAGGTTCGGCACGATCGCCCCCGTGTCGCTCGTGTCGTTCGCGCCCTGGGTGGGGACAAACTGCACCTCGGTCGCGCTCACCGGCACCGCGGAAAGCGTGCCCGTGTTCTTGAAAGTCGCCTCGGGGAGGATGAGATGCACGCCACCGGTGAACTGTGGGGTGTCGCCGAGATAAGTCAGTCCGGCGGGATTGTGCCAGATCGTGGAGTTATCCTCGGCGATCGCGGCCGCCCCGGCAAAGCCGTAGCCAAGACCGGAGAGACTCTGCTCGGCAATGGCATAGCCCGCCGCCGCGAGCGGCGAGTGGGAAAGTGCAAACAGTCCAGCCAAGCCAATCGCGGCCGGCGCACACAGCGGATTTCGAATCATGGGAGAGGTTTTGTGGGTTCGGGGCCTTGGGGTCCTGGCCAGCCTCGTCCGCACGACCGTTGACCGATCGTTCAGAAACCGGGACTGGCGGGCAGAAGGTGTGTGACGGGCAGGTGAAATTCAAAGCAATTCTTCCCCCCTCGAGACCGCCCCGGACCGGCCTCAGTAAGTCCCGAAAAGGCGGTCGCCGTAGTCGCCCAGTCCGGGCAGGATATAGGCTTGGTCGTTGAGTCCGCGGTCGACCACCCCGCAGTAGAGCGCCAGCTCCGGGAACCGCTCGCGCAGCCGCTCGACGCCCTCCGGCGCGGCCACGATGCAGAGAAAATGGACCGCCGCGGGCCGCTGCGCGAGGACCCGCTCGAGCGCGTCCAACGCCGAGCCCCCGGTGGCCAACATGGGATCGACGACAAAGACGTGCCTCCCCTCCAGCGGCGGAAGCTTCTCATAGTAGGCGCGGGCCTCGGCCGTCGCTTCGTCGCGCTCCATCCCGATGAGGCCGACCGCCGCCTCGGGGAGCCACCGCTGCATCGGCTCGACCATGCCGATGCCCGCCCGCAGGATCCCGACGATCGCCGTCGGCATGGACGGCTCCTCGCTCGCGAAGCGCTCGAGCGGCGTCTCCACTTCCACCGCGCGGGTGCCGAGATGACGCGTCGCCTCGAGCGCGAGCATGCTCGTGAGGCGCTCCCCCGCGCGGCGAAACTCCCCCGGCCCCGTCGTGGTCGAGCGCAGTGTATTGAGAAAATGGGTCGCGAGCGGATGCTGGAGGACAGTCAGGGCCATGAAAGTGAAGAGCGCAGAATGGCAGGCAACGAGAGGCAACGGTTAATGGGACAAGCGACGCACGATGCCCGCGAGGAGCCGCGCAAAGGGCTCCTTCACCCGCGAGGCCGTCTCCCCCACCTCCTCGTGCGTGAGGGGCTCGTTATCCACCGCCGCGGCCACGTTGGTGATGCAGGAGATGCCAAGCACGCGCATCCCGGCGTGCCGGGCGACAATGCACTCGGGCACGGTCGACATGCCGACGGCGTCCGCCCCGAGGGTGCGAAAGGCGCGGATCTCGGCCGGCGTCTCAAAGGAGGGCCCGCTCACCGCGAGGTAGACGCCCCGCTGCAGGGCAATCCCGGCGGTGCGCGCGACGGAGAGCGCGACCTGACGCAGTTCCCCGTCCCAGGCCTCGGTCATGTCCTGAAAGCGCAGTCCGAGGGCGGCGTCATTCGGCCCGCGCAGCGGGTTCACGCCCATGAAGTTGATGTGGTCCTCGATGAGCATGAAGTCACCGGGCTTGAAGTCGGCGCGAATGCCGCCGGCCGCGTTGGTGAGCAGGAGGGTCTCCACCCCGAGCGCGCGCAGGACACGGATGGGGAGGGTGACCTCGCTCAGGTCATAGCCCTCGTAGTAGTGGAAGCGGCCCTGCATGCAGATCAACGGCACCCCGTCGACGGTTCCGGCGACAAAGCGCCCGGCATGGCCTTCGACGGTCGAGCGGGGGAAGCCGGGCAGCTCCTCGTAGGGCACCGCGACAGCGTCCTTCACCGTCGTCTCGGCGAAAAAGTTCAGCCCCGATCCGAGGACGAGGGCCAGGCGGGGACTGCGCCCGCCGAGGCGGGCCTGCAGGGTGGCGGCGAGTGTATCCACGTTATTCATACAGCAGAGAGGCGTTCGAGGATGAGGGGACGCGGCGGCGGGGACTGCGGGACGAGGTGAACCGCCGCTCGCAGGTGCACAGCCGCTTCTTCCAACTTGGCGGGATCGCTCGCATGGATCACGCCCAAAACGCTGCCCGGGCCGACCCGCTCCCCGATCTTGGCGAGCTGCGCGACGCCCACCGCCGGATCGATCCCGTCGTTCTCGCGCTGGCGCCCGCCGCCGAGTTCGAGCACGATCTCGGCCACCGCCCGCGCATCGACCGCCCCCACCCAGGCGTCCGCCTCCGATGGGGCCTCGACCGTCCGGGTGTGTGCCGCGCGGGGCAGGCGCGAGGCATCCTCGACCACCGCCGGATCCCCTCCCTGGGCCTCGATGAGGCGGGCAAAGCAGGTCCGCGCGGCACCGCTCGCGAGGGCCTCCTCCATGCGTCCCCGGGCACCTTCGGCGGTCGTTTCCAGTCCCCCGAGGCGCAGCATCTCCGCCCCGAGCGCGAAGACGATCTCGCGCAGATCGGGCGGCCCGCCGCCCCCCAGCAGCTCGATCGACTCCGCCACCTCGAGCGCGTTGCCCACGGTGCGGCCGAGCGGCTGGTCCATCGCGGTGAGGAGGGCGCTCGTGCGCACTCCGAGCCCCCGTGCAGTCGAGACGAGGGCCTCCGCCAGCTCCCACGCCTCGGCCGGATCGGCAAAGAAGGCGCCCGCCCCGCACTTCACGTCGAGGACGAGCCCGTCGAGGTCCTCGACGAGCTTCTTCGAGAGGATGCTCGAGACGATGAGGGGACGGCACTCGACCGTCGCGGTGACATCGCGCAGGGCATAGAGCCGGCGGTCGGCCGGCACGAGGTCGGGCGTCTGCGCCGCCATCGCCACGCCGAGACGCTCGACCTGCGCGGCCACCTCCCCGACCGAGAGATCGGTGCGAAAGCCGGGAATGGACTCGAGCTTGTCGAGCGTGCCGCCGGTGTGGCCGAGCCCGCGCCCGCTGATCATCGGCACGGCGAGGCCGCAGGCGGCCATGAGGGGAGCGAGCGGGAGCGAGACCTTGTCCCCCACCCCACCGGTGGAGTGCTTGTCGACCTTGGGCCGCGCAATGTGGCCGAGATCGAAGCGCTCGCCCGAGTCCCGCATCGCCGCCGTCAACGCGACCGTCTCCGTCTCGTCGAGCCCGCGCAGAAAGGACGCCATGAGAAAGGCCCCGACCTGCGCGTCGGACCAGTCCCCCTCGCTCACGCCGCGCACGAAGGCGCGCACCTCGCGCTCCT
>JBKHAU010000200.1:0-5443 GCA_046542725.1 Opitutales bacterium | reverse complement strand
GCAGCGCTTCGTTCGATAGCAGGTAGGCGTCGGTCAGGACAATGACCTCGCCCTTCCCCAGTTCCCGCCACAACACCACCGGGCGCTCCCGCTGTGTGTAGAGCGCGGTCCACGCGTCGACCTTCTCCACCAGACGCAACGCGGAAAAATGGGGCAGCTCGGCAGGGAGTTCGCGCGGGGCAGCGGGGGCGCGTTCGGCAGTGCGGTTGGCCCGGCCGTCACCCGCCTCTTCGAGCGCCAGAGCAAGGCGCTCGGCAAGGCTCACGGTGGCAAAGAGCGCCTCCATGCGCTCCTCTCGGGAGGGCGACCGGTGGGTTTCGCCACTTTCCTCTTCGCTCGCAGGCTCCTCGTCCATCCCCGCCGGTTTCGTCTCCTCGCTCCCCTCCCCAGGCGCAGCCACCCCATTTTCGCTTTCTTCCTCCCTCGGCCCGGATGGCGGACGGGCGGCACCGTCCGTCCTGACTTCGATCGGACCCGGGGTGAGGCGACCGTCGAAGGCGAGGACGAGACGGGCCCCCCGCTCGACTTCGGCGAGGAGCGCCTCGATCTCCTCTTCCGGACCCCGCACCTGCGATGACGCGCCCAGAAGGAAGACCGTCGCCCCCACCGGCAGCTCGAGACGCGAATAGTCGAGGTAGTTGCGCTGCACCGGGAGGCCGAGTTCAGCCAGGGTCTCGGCATAGGCCCGGCTTCCCGGCGGGTCCGAGCGCAGCGTGGAGAATCTTGGATACATCGAGCCCGACTCGAGCCCGAGGTTGACGAGAAAGACCACCCCCGCGAGGAAGGCGGCACCAAGCAGGCCGAGAAATCCCCAGACAAGTCCGCCACGCATCAGACGTTCACCTCCATGCGCCGCAGGTTGTCCTCAAATCGGCTGATCAGCGCCCGGTCGGCCGGTGCGTTCCCATACCACGCCTGCTCGAAAAGGCGGACATTTTCGCCAAAGGCTCCCGGCATCTCCCCGAGCAACGCCGCGCGCCGCAGCATTTCGCGGTGGTAGTCGCGATTACTCTTGTGACGGGCGAGGCGGAGAAAGCCGCGACCCGCCAACTCGGCCAACTGAGCGAGGAAATAGGCACGCAGGGCACGACGAAAATCGCCCTCGTCGAGGTGGCGGCGGGCGAGCAGGACCCACTCCGAGACGGGCAAGGCGGCGGCCGTGAGCGACTCATCGGCGAGGTCGACCGCCTCATCGTCCGCCCCCTCGCCGAGGTCCTCCGCCACGCCCGGCTCCACCGCTTGGCGCGAGGCGCTCACGAGCAGCGCAAGGGCGAGCACCGCGAGGAGGCCGAGGAGCACAAAGAGCAGGGTCTGAAGCAGGCCTCCAAAAAGCGCTCCATCGCCCCTGCCCTCCGGCTCCGGGGAGGAAGGCGGAGGCGACGGATCGCGGCCAAACAGCTCCTCCAACCACCGAAAGAAGCGTTCGATCAGTCCCGGACGCTCCATTTGCGGGGCCTTCGCGCGTTCCTCCGGCGGCAGACGCCATGCATAGCGTTGGCGCGAGAGAACACGCTCGGAGGCCTCGGCAAAGGCCTCCGCCTCGGCCACCACCGGCGCGCGCTCCGGTCCCTCCCCGGCCGCCCGCGTCTCCGGGGCGGAGACCAGGGCCGCGAGCATTCCGAGCAGGACTGTTCCGACAAGCCGGACCGCGGTCGAGGACTCCCCTCGCCGCCGCACCGGGGGGAGCTCGCGCAGCTCGACGCGGAGGTCTTCGCCGGTCTGGCGCGAGCGCAGGTAAAACCAACGCAGCGCATACGTGACCTTCAGCAGCGGATCGATGACCAGGTAGGTGAGAACGAGGGCGACCGGCACCATCGCGGCATAGGCCGCCCCAAGACTGGAACGGGTAAAGACCGTTTCGATCCCAAAGAAGCTCTTCAGCAGTTGCGGTCCGAGCTGAAAGAGCGACATCCAGTTGGCCAGGACCAACGCCGCAAAGAGGGCGAGGACGAGCAGCGTCTTCCAGTCCTCCGCCCCGGACCGCCGCGCGAGGAGGGCCGCGCCGCGCGTGTCGGGACCTCCTTCCTCCCGCGCCCGTCCGCTTCGCGCCAGCTTGTAGTTGAAGAAAGAATACACATGAGGAAAAGGCAGGGTGGCGATGGCCGCGAGGGGAAGCAGGACGACTCCGGCCCCCGCCCAGAAGGCCTGCTCGCGCACCACCCGCGATAGACGGCCCACCGTCCAGCGCGGCAACGGCTCGGCCGATCGCCGCGCCACGAGGGCCTGGAAAAACCAGCACTGCCCCACCCGCAGAACGAGGAAAGCACACGTGAGCAGAGCCGCCCATTCCCCCAACCGCGACTCGCTCCCCGCTTCGTGGATGAGGGTGAGCCAGAAGAAAAGGAAGAGCCAGGCGAAGGGCAGAACGACCGCCAGGTAGACCGCCCAGGCCGTGACCGGCAACCCGCGCAGGAGATGGAATCCCTCCTCGAGCAGATCGAGCACGCCGGGCCCGGTCCGGGATCGAAGACTGCGCAGGCTCACGCTCATGGAAGCTGTTCAAAGATCGCCGGCGTCTTCGCCAGCCAGGATCCGAGAAGCTTGAAGGCGAGGAACAGGGTGACCAGCCCGATGCCCGCGAGCCCAAGCTCGAGGAGCGCGCGGCCGAGCCCACGGCGATGGCCTTGCGTTTCCCCGGTCAAGGCTTCGAGGCAGGCACGGCACAGCACCCGCCCCTGGTGTTCGGTGACGCATTCGCGGCAGAAACCGTGCCCGCACTCCGGGCACCGCGCCACCGCTTCCCGCCCGGGATGGGTGAAACAGCGCTGCGGGACCAGACTCATGAGGATGCGGCCCCCGAAGAGGGCTCAGGCGCCCCCGGGCCCTTCTCCACCCTCGGCTCCGCGGGGGGAGGGACGCCGTCAGAGGTGGGCGGCGTCGCGCCTCTCGCCGGCACTCGGCCGGCGGCCCGCCGCTCGGCGGCGGCCGCTTCGCGGGCCCGTTGCAAGGCATCCGCCCAGGCCCTCACTTCAGCCGCACTCACCCGCCCCTGGACGGCCTCGAGCCGCGGCCAGAGCGCCGCGCGCAGGCGTTCCGCCTTGGTCCGCCGGGTAACATTGCCAAGGCGAAGACGTTGCACCCGTGACTGCAGGAAGGTGCGACACGTGGGCCCCATCGCGAGGTTCACGACCAGTCCCACGACACTCGCCGCGCTCACGATCGAGCCCACCACACGCACGACTCCGCCGCTCCCGAGACCGAGCATGAGCAAGCCCACGACCAGGGCGATGGCCAGTCCCACCGTCCAGGCCGTCTGATGCGAGGTGGGTTGAATGATGAGCGCCTCGATATCGCGGTAGGCAAAACGTCGATACCGCTGCTTGTAGAAGCCTGTCACGGCAAGGAGCGCATGTTCCCCGAGATACTGCGCCTCGGGCCGCAGCAGGCTCCCTCCGGCGATCTGGGTGAGTGGTTCCTGGGGCGGTTTCGCTGCCATCACGTGCTTGGTCAACCGAAGCGGAAGAAGCCCGCCTCCGGCAATGCGGAAACGGGCGTCCGATCCCGTGTAAAGAGGAAGATCCAGAACGCCGTCTGACCGAGGCCGAGGAGCAAGGCGGCGATCGCCACCCATGGGCCGCGTCCGACCGGCCCCTTCACCCGCCGGGTGAGGGCAAAGATCGCCAGCACCATCGCCATGGGGCCCGTGAAGATCGTGAAGCCGACGAGGAAAACGCTGAGCAGGGGCAGGAGGGCGAGCATGAGAGCGCCTCGGTCATAGCGGGTCTCTTCCACCAGAAACCGTGCGTCCTGCCCTCCCGCACGGAGCGTCTGGAAGGCCTCCATGGAGTAGACATGCCCGTTCACCTCCACGCGGCACAGCTCGCACAAGTAGCGGCCCGAAGCCTCGCAGGCCGCCACCGCCCGACGCTCGGGGTGGTAGAAACAGGTGGCTTCGTCGTCCTGCGCGAGTTCCCCCACCCGCTCGGTCTCGGAGGCGGCACGCAGCAGGGCCGGCGCGAGCGCGACCTCGTGCCGACGCCCGCAGGAGGAACAGTCCAGCCGCCCGTCGTCCGTGTACTGACCGAGGCGCAGCGAGGCCCCGCAGGCGGCACATGGCAACGGTGGACCCGATCTGGCAGAGAAGGCGGCCTTCATCCTGCCCTCAACGGTCGTAGATCACCCGGGTTGAGCAGATGTGGTCGTGGAGCGTCCGTTTCTCGTCATCGAAGCCCGCCATGATGTAGCCGATTCCGAGGATGATGGCGCTCAGGAAGGACGCAAAGTAGCGTCCCAAAGCGCGCGCAAAGGAGACATCCTGCCCGTCCGCGCAGATCACCCGGATGCCGACCGCCTTCTTGCCCAGCGTGGCTTGGTGCCGGCTACTGCCATGGAAATAGATGAAGTAGCCGGCCGTCAGCCCCAAGGAAATCGCTTGCAGAACAAGCGTGAGCCCCAGCGCCGCATCCGGCCCGACCGCCGGGATGAGCATGCCGAAGGCAAAGCTGATGACGAAAGTGACGACGTTGATCACGACCGCATCGATGAGATAGGCCCCGACGCGAATCCAGAAACCGGCATACTCCCACGGTTGCGCCCCGGCGGCCGTGAGCGGGAGACCCTCGACTTGTCGCTGCACATACTCGTCCTTGCAGAGGGCGCAGCAGGCTGGTTGGCCCGCCACGAGGATGAGGCTCGAGCGCGCCACCTCCCGCTGACAATGCGGGCAGGCGACGGTCAACACCCCGGCCTCGTCCTCCTTCCCCGACGCCCCTGCCTCCAGCTCCAACCGCAGCGTCTCGAGCACCTGCCAGTCAGGGAGGCCTTCGCGCCAGAGGTAGGTTTCCCCCGTCAGCTCGCCGGCGAGCTCCTTCTGCAAGATTTCGGTCCCGGGCACCGGGCCCAAGCGCTCGCCGTTGCGCAAAAAATGGTAGTTCATAAATCGACGCCTTCCGGCTAGGGCCTTTCCACCGGCATGGCCAGCGGAATTCCCTTTCGTTCAGAAAAATGGGCAGACCCGGCGAGGAAGAAGCCCGCAATTGATTCACGCAAAACGGGGGTCGCGCGCGGCAAGGATGTAGCGCGGGTGCGGCTCGGCGAAGAGGATGAGGTTCATTCCGGGGTCAACACTTGCATCGCGAGGACAGCCGGCAAGGTGGCGCTCGCGGGCGGCATGGCAAGGATCGCCCGGTTCCACGGGTCCGCCCGAAGCCTATCTGTGAAGGCCGCCCCGGTACGCCCTTTCAGACTTCCGAAATAGATATTCCTTTGCCGGGAGAGGCATCGAATTGGGCCTGCGCGCGCGTCGGGAAACTTACAAATTCGTGGTCCATCGCAGGGTTGGCGCCGGGCAGGCGGCTCTGGATGTGTTCGACAATGGATATGGATAGGGAACAGCAGCCGCGCGGCCTCCTCGTCAGCCAGATCGGCTACGAACGGGCGGGGCATAAGCGCTTGGTGTATCGCGGCCCGCCCAGGGCGCTGGGCGGGAGCGCGAGCTTTGCGG
>JBKHAU010000199.1:0-5445 GCA_046542725.1 Opitutales bacterium | reverse complement strand
AGGAGCGTGCAGCGTGGCTGGCGCAGTGGTGGGAGCAGGCGCGTGCGACGCAGGAGGAGGAGGTGCTGGCGCAGTGGCTGGTCGGGTTTCTCGCGAGCGGTCTCGACCTCGCGACCGGCCTCGACTTCGCCGTCGGCCCGGGCGGTGCTCTCGAGACCGCGCCGACCCTTCGGGTGCAAGTGCTCGACTGGCTCGGTGCCCTGGCTCCTGAGCTCGCGGCGGCCGAGGCACGCGCCGTTCTCGATCGCTCCCCGTCGCCCGACGAATGGGCCGTCGCCCTCCGCGACTACGGGCGCACGCTTGGCGAACCGTCACAGGATGACTACTACCTCGACCGCGTGCTGATGCTCCTCGAACAGCCGAGCTGGCAGGCCGGCCCGACCCGGGGCTACCTCGAGGCCTTTGATGCGGCCGTGCACAGCGGCGCCGAGGCAGTCGTCGAACCGCTTCTCGCGCTCAGCCTCGAAGCTCCGCACCCGGGCACCCGCCGGGTCGCGACGATGGCCCTCGACAGCCTTGCGGGGGACGACCCGCTGCTCGTCGCGCGCGTCATCACCGCCCCGGGCTCGCCCCTTCGGGAAATGCCCACTTTTCGCGCCTCCCTCATGGCCCGCCTCGATCCGCGCGAGCCGGACCATGTCGCCGAGTTGAGCGCCTATCTCCTCACCGTGGCCGAGGCCGGCGAAGAGCGAGCCGCGTTTGCCGGCTCTTTCCCCAACCTCAACGATTTCGCCGCCCACTACCTGCTCACCCGTCAGCCCGGCCGCAATCTCGTGGAGATGGCCCGGACCGACCTGGCGGCCTATGAACTCGTGCGCCAGTGGCAGACCAACCCCGCCTTCGCCGCGCGCCGCGACACGCTCGAGGCGATCGAGGCGCGCCTGCGTCCGTTTCTCGAGAGCGCGGTGCGGGGTGGGTTTTTACCTGCGGAGGAGTTGGAATGAGTCCTCTCCGCTCCAGCCGATGTATCCTTCTCCTCAGCCTCGTTCTCGCCGCGACGACTTGGGGCGACGCCACCGCCGGCCCGGTGGCCGATCCCGAAGCCGCGCCCTTTGGCTTTACCGGCATCGTGCGCACCGCATACGTGCGCGGCAGCGGTTCGATCGTGGGCAGTCCCTATGTCCTCACTACGGCGGCTCACGTCGTCTACGATGAACAACGCCGCACTTGGGAGCCGAGCCTCGACTGGGAGTGGACGAATGGGTCGGAAAACCGCTCCGTTTGGGTCCGCAGCCTGCGCTACTTTCGCAGCTATGCCAATGCCGCAGCGTTGCATGGAGACAACTCGCAGGAAGCCTTCGCCCAGGATTTCGCCGCGGGCATCAGCTACGAGAGACTGGCGGCCGACGGGCGTTTCGGCGTGCTCGATCCCCTCGCCGTCAACCTGCTCACCGGCAGCCTGCCGAAGCAGATCGTGGGGTTTCCCGCCGGCCTCTACGATCGCTACGATGACGCTCGCAACCGCGTCCACACCACCGGCTCATTCTCCGTCAGCTTCAGGCCTAAACTGGGCAACTATTACGGCGTCTCCGGGGTCTCCCTGGGCCCGGGTGGAAGCGGCGGGGGTGTCTGGGTGCAATCCGGAGGGACGTGGCGCTGGGTCGCGACCTATGTCTCCGGCCTCGACAAGTCGCTCGGGGAGGGCCGCAACAGTGCCGGCGTGGTCGCCGCCGCGACGGATGTGAAGACGTTGCTCGAGGAAACTTGGTCCATGGCCACGCCTCGGGCACCGCAGATTTCGAGCTATACCGAGGTGCTGAACGCGCAGTTGGGGGAGGATCTGTTTCTCCAAATCAGCTATGACGCGGGTTTCCCCGGCGGCATCGTGCGTTGGTATGTGAGAAGCCCAACTGGCGAGATCACCGAGGCCTCCTCGTATGACGATGATGGTCGCCTCGCCTCGCTCTACGTCGCGCGGGAAAAGTGGCATGGGCATGCCTTCAGGGCGGAGGTCACCAACCCCGAAGGCACTGCGGCGACCCCCTGGATCGATTTCGCCTTCACCGATCTGGAGGCGCCGCGCATCGTGGGCCAACCGGCTGAGTGGCACGTGCCGCTGGGGCAGGCAGGCGCTTTCCTGGTCGAGGCAGAGGGGCGTCCACAGCCCCGCTTCGAGTGGGAAATCCGACGACCCGACGGAGGAGTGGAAACACTGCGCTCTCACCCATGCGCCTGGATGGACGAGAGCTCCAGCCTCTTCGAGGTGCCGGAAGGCTGCCTCCGGTTGGACAACGTCGAGATCCGCTTGCGAGCGACGAATATTGCGGGGGAGGCAACGAGCGATTGGCGCACGCTTACCGTCGAGTCAGTGCCTCTCGAAACCGCTCGCTACGGTGAGCTCCCCGGCGTGCTCGAGATCATGGAGGAGGTCACCGTGACGGTTGACCTTCCGCCGCAGACCTCCCTCAGCTGGGAGACGCGGGCACGGCATGAGACAGAGTGGCAAGAGGGGTCGTCGGGCTGGCTCTATGGCACCTGGTCGGGCGACTCCTGCCAAATCCTCAACCAGGAGTGGCCGCCTATCCATGGCTTCCAGTTTCGCGCGGTGGTCCACCGTTCGGTCGAGAACGTCGCACATGGTATGATCCGCGAGTCCTTTCGGTTGCCCGCGGTCTCGATCGAGGCCAATGGGTATCCGCATGTTGAGACGCCCTACGCGGATCCGGCCCGCCATTGGATCATCACACACTACAGTCGGATTCCAACGACCGTGGCATGGCAGGTCTACGATTCGTCGGCGCAGGTCTGGCGGCCGGTCCCAGAGGGGGTGGCGCAGGTTTCCAGCACCGCTGAAGTGTCTTCCATGAAGGTGGACGGCAACACCCGGGGTTGGGGGGTTCGCGCGGTCCTGGACCACCCCTCGCAGCCGGACCCCTGGATTCTGGACTTTTCGCAATCGCCCGACGCGGCCTTTGCCGAGGACGCCGAGGCCAGCCTCGAGTTGTCCCTTCCGCGCTATCCATGGGCATTGGCGGCGCACGGCCGGCGAATGGTCTTTTCGGACCCTGAAGTGGCGCAGCAGGTCTGGACCTATGAAGTGAAGGACGGTGAACTGGTCCCGTGGGGGCCGGCCTTGACCGGGCCGCCTGGCGTGGCCGGCTTTGGTAATTTTATCGCTCTTCAGGGAACGACCCTGGCGGTGGCTTCCCGGGGCAACCACCTGAATTCGGCCGCGCTGCTGGCAGGCGTCTATCTCTACGAGGAAGGGGATGCCCAGTGGGAGCCTGCCGCTATTCTGCCGATTTCCGGATCGGAGGCACAGACGGTGCAACGAGTCGAGTTTGTGGGGGACTGGCTCTTTGTCGTCGAAGGGCCCCACGGCGCGATGGTGCCTTATCTCTTTGGGCGCGACGCCGACGGGCAGTGGCAGCGCTGGCAGACGCTCGATGGCCGAGGAGTCGTGCCGGAGGTGGATCGGGCAGTTCGGGATTTCCGTCTGCTCCCGCTGGGCGATGATCTGGTCCTTTCGGGAACGATCGATCACGATCGCTGCCTGCTCGTGAAGTACCGGTGGGAGGAGGCGAGCGCCAGATTCGTGATCATTGATCACGTGATCGTGGAGGAGCTCTATCTTCACAGTCACGCGGGGCGCCTGTGGGGCGGCCGGGACCGTCCTGAGGCCTACCTCGTTTCCGCCACCTGGGCCGAGGAAACTGGCTTCCAGCGAGCTTCCCCCACTTTAGTGAACACCCGGCCCACCGCCGATCCCTTCTCCCACGGTCTTCTCTTCGGCCAGGAGATGCAAAGCAGTAGCGGACCCTTCATCTCCCCGAACCTAAAGAGCCTCTTTCTCTCCCGTCTGGGTGACGATGGAGCGCTGGCCGACCCCGTGATCGTGCGAGAGCGGCGGCAGTCGACAGACTACAAAAGTGATTCATATCACCGTGGGTTGTCCGACTCCCATCTGTTTGCGATCGAGTACATCCGCGGCGGCGACTTTCGGCTTTGGGCGGTTCCGCTCGATGTCGCCCTCGATTGGTCTCCGCCGGTCTTCGAGCCGTGGTCGGAGATCCGGACCGCACCAGAAAGGAGCGCGGTCGAAATGCGCTTTCGCGCGCCCTCTGCCGGTCACCGCCTTCAGCAACTGCACCAATCCCGCGACCTCACGCAGTGGGACCCCGTGAGCGTGCCGGTGCGCACGCTCGACCCCGATGTCGATGGAGATGGCTCGACTGAGTTGCGCGCCTTCGAGCTTCCGACCGAAGAAGGTGGCGTCCGCTTTTTCCGCCTCGAAGAAACGGCCGCGCCCTAGCCGCCGGGGACGGTGGTGACTTCCCTTTGCTCCTGCGCAAACGCGCGGGAGGCGGCGGCTGCGGACGGCCTGCTCCGCCGGCGCTTCCACCAGATGGCCATGCCGCTGAGCGCGAGAATGCCGGGCGCGAGGCCGGCCGCGGACCAGAGGAGCTTGATCGGCAGGCCGCCGAAGTAGCCGTAGTGGAGCGGCTCGAAGGCGTCCACCACCTGCGTCCCGAGCGGTGCCTCGCGGATGTCGTAGGCGGAGACAAAGGAGCCTTCCCCTGCCGTATACGTTACCTGCGAGCCATGGACGCTGCGCCACCAGCCAGCGTCCGCGGAGCGGCCCCACAGCGTGAAGCGGCCCTCCTCCGGCGACCAGGGGAGGGAGACGTAGTGGGTGACGAACCCGGGCACGTGGGTGTCGGCCCGCGCGAGCAGCGCATCGAGATCGAGTTCGAGGGGGAAGAGGCGCTCATGGAAGAGGACCTCGTCCTCCGGATGATGATGGTCTTCGGTCAGCTCGTGCCAAACGTGGGTGAGGTTCCACCACGCGCCGGTGAAGCCCAGAAGAAGATTGAAGCCGACGGCACACACCCCCGTGAAACGGTGGATGTCGCCGAGGAGCATGCGTGCGCTCGCTCTCCAGCGGAGACGGAAAAACGTCCGCCAGAAGCGCCGATAGAGCCACAGTCCGGAGAGTCCGAGAAAGCACAGCGCGACCCCGAGCAGCCCCGAAATCGCCATGCCGACATGCCCGAGGAGCAATTCGTAGTGCAGATGCAGGAGCCAGTGCTTGAAGGTCTTGTCAGCCTCGACCGGCCCGCTCAGGACCTCACCGCGATAGGGGTCGACCGTGATCCAGCGCCACTCCCGGGTGCCCCAGGGCATGACATAGGCGCCGTCGGCGGCCCGCGGATCGTCCCGATCGAAAGCCCATCCCGTGACGGCATGCGCCGGAAAGGCCGCCTCGACGCTCGCCACCAGTTCGGTCAGCGGCAGGCGCCCGGCCGCCGTCGGCTCCACCCGCGTCGCCTCCGGGCTGAAGACCGCATCGATCTCCTCGTGAAAGACGAGCACACTGCCGCTCAGGCCGATCACGACCAGTCCGAGGCCGGCCACGAGGCCGACGATCGAATGGAGCCGCCAGAAGAGCTTGCGCATGGGAAAGGAGAGGAGGGCGGACGGGCGGGCGCGTCGAGACGTTAAAAC
>JBKHAU010000198.1:0-5446 GCA_046542725.1 Opitutales bacterium | reverse complement strand
GTAGCGCTTCAGGCTTTCCCCCGTCCCCTTTCCCTTCACCGGTGTCAGTTCGAAGAAGTCGCACCGCAGCGAAGGCACCGCCAAACTGTAATGAATCCTCCACGAACTGCCCGTCTTGCCGGGTTCTTCGATTCGGGTCGCGTCGATCAGGCGCAAGGCCCCGAAGGGACCGACGGCCTCGCCGATGCCCCTTTCGGCGAACAGCCGCTCGCACAAGGCGCGCAGCCAAGCCTCGCTCTTGCGCAACCGCTTCAACAGTGCGACATCTGAAAGATCGGCCAATCCCGCCTGACGCGCCCGCACCGCCGTTTCGCGCAGCGAATGACCGCAGCCCACGTGCAAGAGAAGCGTGCGCAGCAGTCGCTCCTCGTCCTTGTCTTGCCTGAGCCCCTTGACCGCGCCGCTGGCCGAAGCCAACGCCCGCCAATCCTCCGGGAAAAACGAAACGAGCAGCTCCCAGTCCTCCTTCAGGCATGATGAATCATCCATGCTCGCGCATGCTCCCCGGAAACGCGCAACAGGTCAAGCCCAACAAGTTAGCGCTTATGGGGCGCAGCCCTGGGATCGAGGCGTGCCTCTGGATCCAGGCGTTCTGAAGGAACGCCGCATTCCATCCCGGGGCGAAACCCTGGGATAAAGGCCCGCGCCAGCGCCCCGTGCCCCAAAACGGATGCCACCCGCGGGCGGACGACGTCAGCACCGTCCGCAGGGCGGACCTTGACGAATCCGGGGAGCCCATCAAAGAAGGGAGGCTCGTTCTCTGAAAACGCTCCTGCCTGAGGGGCAGTTTGGCGAAATAGTCGTCCATGGGTCTTATCCGTTTGTAGCCGTTTTCGGGGCAACTCACGGCGATTTTCCGGGAGTCTCAGCGCCATTCACGACAATTAGACGTTATGTAATTTTCGATCGATTTTCTTTCCCAAGCAGCTGGAAAACAAAAACTTGCACAATCTGGCAGCCTCCTGTCCCCGTAGTTCAATGGATAGAACTGTGGTTTCCTAAACCATCAATCCGGGTTCGAGTCCCGGCGGGGGCGCCAGGGGGCCGCGATAGTGCGAGGACCCCTGGGTTTGGGAGCGCCGCGACTCGTCGACAGGAGTTGGCGTTGCGCCGCCTCTCCTGTGATTGTTGTTGCGCGCAACTCCTGGTCGGAGCCGTGCGCGGGGAGGTGCCTACATGGCAAGCCGGCGCAGACCCTCGCGGGAGGACTCTTTTTACCTCATCGCCCTCGCGAAGGGCACGATGGTGCGATTGAGTGTCGAGGTGGGTCCCCTTCAAGACGGCGTCGTTCTGACCGATCTTTGCGAGGACCAAACACTGACCACCCAGCATGCCCGTCCCTGAAAAAAAGCTCGTCGGCCGTCGGCGCGAGGCTGATCGCGCGTCGCGCCTCGAGTCCATCCTCGAAGCCACCAGCCGGGTAGCCGGGATTGGCGGATGGGAGCTGGAGGTGGAGACGGGCGAGGTCTACTGGTCCGAGGTCGTGCGCCAGATCCATGAGGTCGGGCCCGACTTTGTGCCGACCTATGAGACGGGACTGAGCTTCTACAAGGAGGGGTTCAGCCGAAAGCGAATCGCGGCGGTTGTCCAGCGGGCCATCACCGAAGGGACGCCCTTTGACGAGGAACTGGAACTGGTCACGGCGCGGGGAAATTCGGTCTGGTCGCGTACGATCGGGCAGGCGGAGTTCGAAGACGGGCGCTGCGTGCGCCTCTTTGGCTCTTTTCAGGTGATCACGGCGGAACGTCACCGGCGCGATCGTCTGATCGAGCAGGTCGAGCATTTCCAATACACACTGGCGGCGGTGACCGAGTTCGCCGTCCTCACGACCGATCGCGACGGCGTCGTCTCGATGTTCAACCGGGGGGCGGAACGGGTCTTCGGCCACACCGCCGCGGAGGTGGTGGGCCGGGCGCGTTTCGCGGAGTTCTTTCGCCGGGAGGAAGTGGACGCACGGAGGGACGCGCTGCAGGCCACCTGCGGGCATGCCCTCGGGCCGTTCGAAGCCTTTGCCCTCGTCCCGCGTCTGAAGGGCAGTGAATCACGCGAGTGGACCCTGGTGCGCCCCGAGGGCACCACCCTGCCCACCCAGGTGAACGTCAACCCGATTCGCGACCATCGCGGTCAACTCGTGGGCTATCTCTGCATCGCGCGGGATATCTCGGTGCGGCGGGCGGCTCTCGACGCGCTGGACGAGAGTGAACAGCGCTGGCGCTTCGCCCTCGAGAGCACAGGCGACGGGATCTGGGACTGGGATGGCACGACCGGCAAAGTCTTCTACTCGGAGAACTGGAAGCGCATGCTCGGCTACGCCGGGGACGAGATCGGGGACAGTCTGGAGGAGTGGAGGAGTCGGCTGCATCCGGACGATCGCGCAGCGTGCGAGCAGGCTCTCGAGGAACACTTTGCCGGCCGCACCGAAACCTACGAGAATGAGCACCGCATGCGCTGCAAGGACGGCTCCTGGAAGTGGTTGCTCGACCGCGGGCGCGTCGTGCAGAAGGCCGCCGACGGCCGTCCCCTGCGGGTCATCGGCACCCATACCGACCTCACCCAGCGGCGCTCGGTCGAGGCTCGCCTGCGGGAGAACGAGGAGCGCTTTCGCGGCGCCTTCGAGTCCAGCAGCATCGGCATCTGCCTGGTGAGCCTCGAGGGAGCCTTTATCGAGGTCAACGAGGCGGCCACACAGCTTTTCGGCTACGAGCGGAAGGCCCTCCTGCAAAAGACCTTTCAGGAACTGACGCACCCCGACGACCTTGCGAGTGATCTCGAGCTCTTTCACGCGACCCTCGCTGGGGAGCGGGACACCTATCGACTCGGAAAGCGTTACCTCCACTCCAGCGGTCGCCTCGTGCAGGCCCAGCTGACGGTCTCGATCGTGCGCGACGGCGTTGGCCAGCCCCTCTACTTCGTCTCCCAGATCGAGGACATCACCGAGCAATATCGCCTGCGCGAAGAACTGGCCCATGCCCAGGAGCGTCTCGAAATGGCGACCCAGGCCGGTGGCATCGGTGTCTGGGAATGGACCGTGCCCTCGAACGAACTTTTCTGGGATGACCAGATGTTCGCCCTCTACGGCTGCCGGCGCGAGCAGTTCCCCGGGGCGGTCGAAGCCTGGCAGAGTGCGCTGCACCCCGAGGACCGCGAGGAGGCCCAAGAGGTCATGCGCAAAGCGCTCAGCGGGGAGGGCAAGTTCGACGTCGACTTCCGTGTCGTGCATCCGGGCGGCCAGGTGCGCCACCTGCGCGGGATGGCCACGACGGAACACGCGCCCGACGGCTCTCCCCTGCGCATGGTGGGGGTCAACTGGGATATCACGGACCAGGTCTCCCAGCGCGAGAACCTTGCCCGCCTCGCTCATCAGGCGAAGGAGGCGAACGCGGCAAAAAGCGAGTTTCTCGCCAATATGAGCCACGAGATCCGCACCCCGATGAACGGAGTCATCGGCATGACGACACTGCTCCTCGCGAGCCCCGGCCTGAGCGATACGCAGCGTCACTACGCCGAGGTTGTGCGTTCGAGTGGCGAAGCGCTGTTGAGCCTGATCAACGACATCCTTGATTTCTCCAAGGTCGAGTCGGGCATGATGCAGCTCGAGAAGATGGACTTCAAATTGCGCGAAACCCTCGACGACTTCGCCGCCCTCATGGCCGTGCGGGCAGACGAAAAGGGCTTGGCTTTCAAGTGCGAGACGGCCGCGGAGGTGCCGAACGAACTCAATGGCGACCCTGGCCGCCTTCGCCAAATCCTCCTCAATCTCACCGGCAACGCCCTCAAGTTCACCTCTGAAGGGACGGTCTCGGTGCATGTCTCGCTCGTGCGGGAGGAGGGCGAGACCGTCATCCTGCGGTTCACGGTGAAGGACACCGGCATCGGCATTTCCGCTGAGGCGCAGGCGAAGCTTTTCAGTGCCTTCACGCAAGCAGACGCGTCCATCACGCGAAAATTCGGCGGCACGGGTCTCGGGCTCTCCATCTCCCGCCAGCTCGCCCAACTCATGGAGGGCGAGATCGGCTTCGAGAGTGAACCTGGCGCGGGCTCGGAGTTCTGGTTTACCGCCCGCTTCGCGAGACGAGCGGCCGGGGGAGAGGACGGCGAGCAATTCCGGCCCTTGGCCCAAGCGCGCGTCCTCGTGGTCGACGAAGCGAGCGACGATCGACACGCCCTGGAGGAGATGCTCTCGGCCTGGACAGCCCAACCGGTCGTTGCCGAGAGCGGCCCGGCGGCCCTCCAGATCCTCTACGACTCCCTTGAGACAGGGGACTCCATTCCGGTGGTGCTGATTGGCCCCAAATCCGGCGGGATGGGGGCGCTGGCCCTCGCCAAGGCAATCCGGGCGGAGCCGGACTTCAAGGATACCCGCCTCATCCAGATGATGGCCAGCGGGACCCGGGATCCACGCGGGTACCCACCTCCGCGGGTCTTCGACGCGACGGTCGCAAAGCCGCTGCACGCCTCGGAAGTGTTCAACCTCCTCGTCCGCTTCCTTTCCCCCGCCAAGCCGTGGACGGAGGACGGCGCCGAGAGCCAACTTCGCAGCCTCGTCGACTCCGGCAGCCGTCTCCTCATCGTGGAGGACAACTCCATCAACCAGCTGGTCCTTCGGGGCATGCTGGAGCGTTTCGGCCTCGTCGCCGACACCGTCGGGAATGGGCTCGAGGCCATTGAGGCACTCCGCCTCGTCTACTATGACATCGTTCTCATGGATGTGCAGATGCCTGAGATGGATGGACTGGAGGCGACTCGTGAAATACGTCGTCAGGCCGCCGGCCGGCGCGCCGCGCAGGTCCCCATCATTGCGATGACGGCCCATGCCCGACCGGAGGACCGCGAGGCCTGCCTCGAGGCAGGGATGAACGATTACGTTTCCAAGCCAATCGACCGCATGGAGTTGGCGGCCGCCCTGGCACGCGCGGCCGGCTCTCGCCACAGGCCCTCGAACGGGACGCTCCCGGACTCCGCTCCCTCCTCCTCCGAACCAGCGCTGGAGGCGCTGCCCCTCCTCGACGCCGAGGGTCTCGTGGAGAGCCTCTTCCATGACCGCGCATTCTGTGCCAGGGTGCTCGCCGACTGCCTGCGGCAGTTGCCCGGAGAAAGGGATCGCCTGCGCCAGGCCCTCGAAAGTGGCGACCCGGAGCCCATCGCCCGTTCACTCCACGGCCTCAAGGGCGTCGCCAAGACGATGCATCTGCAACGCCTTGCCTTTGTCGTCGAAGCCCAGGAAACGCGTCTCCGCGACGCACCAGAGAGCTTTTCCCCGGCCGCCGCGGATCTGGTCGTGACCGTCCTCGAGGACACCCGTGAAACGATTCGGCACTACCTCGAGAAGGATGCGGAGGAGGCTTAGAGCGGTCTCCCTTCACACTCCTTCAGCCCGATGGCACCCGCCGGGCGGCGGGGAGACGCGGTGTAGGGTAGTCGAAGGGGACGCAGGCCCGAAGCATGC
>JBKHAU010000197.1:0-5448 GCA_046542725.1 Opitutales bacterium | reverse complement strand
GGTCGAGCTCGCCGGGATTCCGGGCGCAGACAATGTGCCGGCGGCTCGCGGGGTTGGCCCGGATGGATTCGACAACCTGAGCAAGCTGGTCGATGCGGCGGCCGTCGGGCCCGCGCCAGTCGCGCCACTGCGCCCCATAGACCCGTCCGAGATTCCCGTCTTCCGCCGCCCACTCGTCCCAGATGCGCACCTTGTTCTCCTGGAGGTAGCGCACATTCGTGTCACCCGCGATGAACCAGAGCAGCTCGTGAATGATGCCCCGCAGGTAGAGCTTCTTCGTCGTGACGAGGGGAAAGCCCGCCTGCAGGTCGAAGCGGCACTGCGCACCGAAGCGCGAGTAGGTCCCGACGCCGGTGCGGTCCATGCGATATTTGCCGTGCAAACGGACGTCGCGGAGAAGATCGAGATAAGCCTGCATGGGGTGAAGGGGAGGGTGGAGGCGGGTGGGCAGCTGTCAATCGCGGCGCGGCGCCGCGGGATGGCGACGGCGTCTCCTCGGTGCTGGCGGCAAGGCCCAACAAATGCGCTTGGCTCATCACGGGCGGCCCCTAACTCTCTCTCATGGACACTTCGGAGTTTTGGACCAGTCAGGACGGCAAGCTCCTTTCCGTCGAGCCCCTCGACGAGCGCCGTCTCCGCCTCACGATCGGTTTTCGTCCTCGCCACCCGGGCGAGCAGGCATTTCTCGCCGAGCACGCGGGGAGCCTCGCCTTCACCGAGCGCAGTACCCTGGCGCGGATCGGCATCGAGATGATCGCGCAAGGGGCGCCCGGATTCGATGGGCAACACGCCGTCCTCGAGGCCGAGGCCTTTCTCTTTGACGAGAGCTTTCCGCACGCGGGCTATTGGAGGGAACTCATGCGCGTCGGCACGCCGGTGGGACGGCTCTATCACGCGCCGGAGTCAGTCCGCCTCTCCACCGCCGAGATCCTCGAGGCGATGCGGGAGAATCGGCTCAAGCTCCCCGACACGATCAGCATCGACCGCCTCGGGAGTGTCTTCCTCACCCCGCACCACGTGCGCTATACCCTGAGCGAACGGCTCCAGCGCTCGCAGTTTGAACGGCTGGTGGCGGGGGTCGCGAGCCGGCGCTATCTCGACAAGGTGCAGGTTCGGCACGAGTCCTCCCTCCTCACCATCGAGCCCCAGTCGGGCATCCTCACGAGCTGTTCGATGTATTTGCGTGAGCACTACATTGTGCTGAATCGGGGCGGGGATAATTTCGGGGTCCACACCTGTGCGGTCCTCCTCGACCCCGTCGCGACCTCGGGGACGAACATCATGCTCGAGATCTACAACCGGGGCGACCAGCCGGTCGTCAACCCGATGGTCTCGGTCGAGCTCTTCCGCGCTCCACCACTGGGAGACCGTGCGTTCAAGGCCCTGCGCAAGCGGCGCCTGCGCCTCCTCGACGCCACCCGAACCGTGTATGGGAAGCTGGATACGTCCAGCCTGCCCACCGCCACCGCGGCCCGTCCGCGCACCCGTCTCAGCGTCATGGGGGAGAGCGCGGTGATGGAGAATCCCTGCCTCTTTCTCGAGGCAGGGGAGGCGGGCAAGGCCCAGGCGCTCACCGCGAGCCTCGAAGCGGACGGCTTCCGCACCCTCGTCGATGCGCTCGACGCGGCCCCGGCAAAGGCCGACACCCTCGTCCTCGAGTTCCTCCCCAACCTCATGGAGCATGTCGAGCTCCTCACCCGTCTGCCCGGGCTCACCCTGCGGCGCATCATCTTTCGCCAGCCCTCACGCGATCACGGTTTCTTTCTCTCGAACAACGCGCACTCCCGCCTCGAGGTCTACCATGCGCTCGGTATCGACGTACATTGGTACAATGCGCCGATGGATGACCTCTACGTTCACATCTACAAGAAGGCGCACGGCTTTTTCGTCCGCGATGAGCTGCGGCAGCAGTTTCGCGAGGCGACGATCTTCGCCTTTTACGGCTCGGCGGAGAACCTCGAGCGGGTCGACACCGATCGGATCTCGGCCCTCATCGAGGCGCTCACCACCTTCATCGGCGGGCCCGTGGGTGTCCTCACCGGGGGTGGCGGCGGGGTCATGCGACTCGCCACCGATCAGGCGCGGGCGAAGGGTGCGCTGACCGGTGCCTGCTTCCTCGAGCTCGAGGCGCAGCCGCCCGAGATGGGGGTGGACTTCTTCAACACCTTCCAGGAGACGGCGCGGCACAATCGCCAGAAGTGGTTCGAGGTGGCCGACTTCTGCATCTTCAACGTCGGCGGGGTGGGGACCCTCGAAGAGATCGGGATCGAGATGTGCAATCTCAAGCTCGGCATCCGTTCGCGCATTCCCTTTGTCTTCTACAACGCCCAGTATTGGGCCAGCTTGAAGACCCTCATCGAGGCGATGATCGCGGCGCGGCGCGCCCCCTCCTGGATGAACGACTATATCCTCTTCAGCAACGATCCGGCGGAGGTCGTCGACTTCTACCGCCGCCGACTGCAGGTGATGTAGAAAGGCGGCCTCGGCCGCGCCGCTCC
The DNA here is from genome assembly GCA_046542725.1 of Opitutales bacterium. Lineage (GTDB taxonomy): Bacteria > Verrucomicrobiota > Verrucomicrobiia > Opitutales > Oceanipulchritudinaceae > CAWVVV01. Next base: position 2,950 of record JBKHAU010000197.1, on the reverse strand, counting down.
TCAGGGCTGCGCGCGGATCTTGTCCTTGGCGCGCTCTTTTTCGTCTTCGAGGCGGGCGCGCTCGTTGCGCAACTGGGTTTCGATCTGGGCGGCGGCCTCGGTTTCGCGGGCGCGCCGCGCCTCGGCCAGCTTGTTTTGGAGGAAGACTTCCTTCTCTGCGATCTTGGCCTGATAGCGCTGCTCGACGGCAGCGAGGGCCGCACGCTGCTCATCGGTGACGGGCTTGGCGGCGGCCGGGTCATCGGCGGCGAGGCGCTCCATGGCAAGTTCGTAGGCGCTTTTCATGAAAGGGAAGGAAAGCTCGGGTGGGGCGCGCTGCAACTGTCAAAGAGGATCAGGGCAGCGCTCCGGTGCCGAGCCAGAGCAGGGCGAGAAGGAGCGCCGCGGTCCCGCCGAGCCATTCACCGAGGCGACGGCGGGGGAGGCGGGGGGCATATTCCCCAAGCAGCCAGAGGCCGAGGAGAAAGCCGCCCCCAACGAGATAGGCGAGGGCGGGCGCATGCCATTGGCGAATGGAGAACACCCCCGGGATGCGGCTGAAGGCGTCGACGAAGCGGTCCATCGCGATGAGCACGAGCCAGGCGCCGTAGGCGAAGAAGTGCCCGGCGAGCCCCAGCCCGAGGCAGTGGAGGAGAATGACGAGCACCCCCGCGGCGAAGACAAGGGTGGCGAGAGGAATGAGGACGGCGTTGAGCAGGATCGCGCCCGGCGTCCAGACCTGGAAATGGAGGATGATGAGGGGCGCGCTCGCGAGGGTCGCGGCGAGACTGATGCAAGTGGAATCGAGGAGCCGCTCCTGCAGCCAGCGGAGCGCATGATGCCAGGCGCGCAGGTCGTCGCGTGGTCGCAGGCGAAAGAGTCGCCAGCGCAGCCGCAGGGTCTCGGCGAGGGGCAGCCCGAAGAGGAGGATACCGCCCACCACGCTGTAGGAGAGTTGAAAGCCGAGGGAGAAGAGTTGCCCCGGCTGCCAGACAAGGACGAGCACCGCGGAGGCCAGCACGGCGGGCACGGCACTCGAGGCCCGCCCGAGCTGCGTCGCCGCGCTGTGGAACGCCACCATGCTGAAGGCGCGCAGGGCGGAGGGGGCGAAGCCGGTCACGGCGACGTAGACGAGGAGGAGCGAGAGGACGAGGACTTCGCGGGCCAGCGGTGGGAGGGGGAGAAACTGCAGGATGCGTCGCAGGGTGAGGGCGACGATGACGACGTGCAGTCCGCTGATGGCAAAGAGGTGCATCGTCCCGCTGAGGAGAAAAGCCGTTTCCTGCTCCTCGCTGAGAAAGCTGCGTTCACCCAGCATCATGGCGCCGAGGAGTCGGGCCTCGGTGCGGTGGGCGGGAGGCGCGTCGGTCAGCCAGGTGGCCCAGCGTTGCTGCGTCGCCTCCAGGGTGCGGCCGAGCGCACCGGGTCCCTCCACTTCTTCGAGGACACGTCCCTGGCGAAGGCGAAAGAAGACCTGTTGTGCCCGCTGCGAGCGAACAAAGTCACTCTCGCGCGCCTCGGCCGCGGTGAGGGAGTGGAGGACTCCGCGCAGGCGATAGAGGCCGCCCTCTTCGAGCGGTGGATCCTCGGGGCGTTGTCGCACCGTCGCAAAGGCGCGCTGCCCCTCCAGTTCCGCGAGGAGGGCGGGCACGTCCGCCAAGGTGAGGCGCGCGTAGCTGTAATCTGGATACGTCTGTCCCCGGGAGACGGATTCGACCTGCGCCAGGACGAAGACCTCACGCGGAGGGAGCTGATCCCACTCGGGGGGCGCGCGGGTGAGGCGCACCTCGGCCCAGGCCCAGGCCAGCGCGGTGGCGCCGAGGAGAAGGGCTGCACCCCAGCGGCCGGGCGCCTCGAGTCGCAGGCTCAGGGCGAGGAAGATGAGACCGAGCAGGGCGAGGAAAAAAGGTGCCACCAGGTCGGTGGCGGCAGCTGCGATGATCCCGAGGACGAGGGGAAAGAGAATCCAGACAAGGGGCGCGCGCAGGGGGCGCGCGGGTGTTTCGGGCGCGGAAGGGGCGAGCGGCTCAGTGTCCGAGAAAGGCTTCACCGTTCAGCGCGATGGGGTGCTCCAGGGCCTTGCTGACGTAGCCGAGCGCCCCGCGCACGGCCGCTTCGAGAGGATAGCCGAGGGCGAGCCCCGCGGCGATGGCGGCGGCAAGGGTGCAGCCGCTGCCGTGCGTATTCACACCGTCGATACGCTGGTGCTGAAGAGAGAGGGGGACGCCTCCGCCGGGTGTGGCGAGGAGATCGACGATGGCGGCGCCCTCCGCGAGGTGCCCACCCTTGAGAAGGACGGCGGTGCCATAGCGATCGGCGAGGGTGCGGGCGGCCGCCTCCATCTCCTTGGGAGACTGGGGGCGCGTGCCGAGGAGGACGGCGGCCTCGTCGAGGTTGGGCGTGAGCAGGGTGGCACGCGGGAAGAGCTCGTCGGAGAGCGCCTCGATGGCGTCTTCCTGCAGGAGGACCGCTCCGCTCGTGGCCACCATCACCGGATCGATGACAAGGGGGAGGGTCGGCTGCTTCTCCGCCAGATAGCCCGCCACGACCTCGATGATGCGGCGGGAGAAGAGCATGCCGGTCTTGGCCGCGCGCACCTCGAAGTAGCCAAAGACGGCCTCGAGTTGAGCGCGGATGAAGTCGCTCTCGAGCTCGGCGATGGCCGTGACCTCGCGGGGATTTTGCGCGGTGAGGGCGCAAAAGACGCTCGTGCCAAAGGTGCCGCGCGCGGCAAAGGTCTTGAGGTCGGCCTGGATGCCGGCACCGCCTCCGCTGTCGGAGGTGGCGATGGTGAGCGCGACCGGGGTCTCGGGCGGCGTGGAAAGGGAGGCCATGACGGGTTCAGGCAATGAACGGAAGCGGCCCTTGGCAACTCTCCGTAAGGCTTCTTTCCGCCCTGCCGCGCGGCCGCCGGCCCGGCCTTCCCGCGCATTGACCCGTCCATGCTCGGCGACAACCTTCTTCGCTGCCG
>JBKHAU010000196.1:0-5469 GCA_046542725.1 Opitutales bacterium | reverse complement strand
GTCGGTGCAGCGCCTCATCACGCAGCACGCCAGCCTGAGCCTGCAGATGGATCCCATGCTCCAGTTTTCACCCGGCTTTCGCCAGTCGGTCGGGGGCATCGGCGACTACGCCTATCTGCGCCTCGCCGCCCTCGGGCTGGCCAACACGCTGGGGGTGCCCGTTCCGGGGGAGGAAGCGCTGCGCGACTTCATGCGCAGTCGCAGCGCCTTCACCGACCCGCAGAGCGGTGAGTTCGACCAGAGCCGCTACACCGAGTTTACCGATTTTCTCGAGGCCAACCCCGACTTCGACCGTCCCATGCTCGCCCGAGTCCTGCGCGAGGACTACCGCATCCAGGCGGTGCTCGACGCCCTCGGCGGCCCGGGCTACCTCCTCCCCTTCGAAGCGCGGCAGACCTACCTCGCCCGCAACACCAGCTGGACCGTGCAGGTCGCGACCGCCGACTACGCCAGCTTTTCGCCCGAGATCGAGATCAGCCCAGAGGACCTCGAAGCCTACTATGAGGAGAACCCCGGGACCTACACCCTGCCCGAGCGCATCCGCACGACCGCCGTCTTTTTCAACGCCGAGGCATTTCTCGACCAAGGGCCCGCCCCCACGGAAGAGGAGTTGGAGAGCTACTTCGCGCGCAACCGCCAGCGCTACCAGCCGGCGCCTGACCCCTCCGCGGAAGAGCCCGCCCCGGAAGTGACCCTTGCCGAGGTGCGCGACGAGGTCGCCGCCGACCTCCGTCGTGAGCGCGCCCGCGAACGCGCCCGAATCGCCTCGGATGAGTTCACCGCCCAACTCTATGAGGACGACATCGAGCGCGGCTCCGAGGCCTTCGATGCCGCCGTCGCGGCGCATCGCGGCGTCCTCCGTCCCCTGCCGCCTTTCAGTCGCGAGAATCCTCCTCCCGAGAGCGGCGTGCCGGACAACCTCCTACAGTCGATCTGGATCTACGCGGGCAGCAATCAGCGCTACTTCTCCGACCTCGCCACGACCGACGACGGCGCCGCCCTCCTCGTCTTCGAGGAACTTCTGCCGGAAACCCTTCAGCCCCTCGCGGAAGTCCGCGACACCGTCATGCAGGACCTGCGCAGCGAGGAAAAGCGCCGCCTCTTCACCGCCCAGGCGAGGGAATGGCGCGAAACCCTCACAGCCGCCCTCGAGGAGGGGACCCCCTTCCCCGCCGCCGCCGAAGCCGCCGGCCTGAGCGTCACCACCCCCGAGCCTTTCGAGCCCACCAACCTGCCTGAGGCGCTCGATGCCCAGGCGTGGGACGAGGTCGCGACCCTGCAGGAGGGTGCGCTCTCCGATCCTATCATTGATGAGGAAGCCGCCCGTTTCGTGCATGTGGAGGAGAAATCCACCCCGCCCGACGTCAGCGGAAGCGCCACCCAGACGGCCTTTGCCGAGCAACTCCGCGAGCAGCGCGAGACCGCCGCCGGCTGGCTCGCCCTGCGTGACTGGACGCGTGCCACCCTTGCATCTCTCTCGACTGACGAGTAAGGATACACACAAGGGCCTCGCCGAACCGAGGCCGCACCACCTCTTCCACTTTTGATCCGTTTTCCGATGATAACTGAACGACTGAACCTGTCTGCTGCTTCCCTCGCCGAACTCGACCCGGAACTGCACGCCACGATCCGTGCTGAACGCGCCCGACAGGAGGATCATCTCGAGCTCATCGCCTCCGAGAACTTCACCCTCCCCGCCGTCATGGAGGCGCAGGGCTCAGTCCTCACCAACAAATACGCCGAGGGCTATCCCGGAAAGCGCTGGTATGGCGGCTGCGAGGCGGTCGACGAGACCGAACGGCTGGCCATCGAGCGCGCCAAGGCCCTCTTCGGCGCCGAGTTCGCCAATGTCCAACCGCACTCCGGCAGCCAAGCCAACTTCGGGGTCTACACCGCCGTCCTCAATCCCGGCGACAAGATCCTCACGATGAACCTTGCCGACGGCGGCCACCTCACCCACGGCAGCCCGGTCAATTTCTCCGGCAAGCTGTATGATGTCGTCCACTACGGCGTCGACCCCGCCACCGGCCGCATCGACTACGACGCCCTTCAGGCGCAGGCCGAACGCGAGCGCCCGCGCATGATCACGGTCGGCGCCTCGGCCTATCCGCGCCTCATCGACTTCGAGCGGATGGCGCAGATCGCACAGAGCGTCGATGCTTACATCCTCGCCGACATCGCCCACATCGCCGGCCTCGTCGCCGGGGGTGAGCACCCCAGCCCGGTGCCCCACTGCGACTTTGTCACGACCACCACGCACAAGACCCTGCGCGGGCCCCGCGGGGGCCTCATCCTCGCCAAGGCAAAACATGCCAAGGCGCTCGACAGCGCGGTCTTCCCCGGTGGCCAGGGCGGCCCCCTGATGCATGTCATCGCCGCCAAGGCGCTTTGTTTCGCCCAGTGCATGCTGCCCGAGTTCAAGGCCTACGCCGCCCAGGTGCGCAAGAACGCGGCCGCCATGGCCGAAGAGTTCCTCGACCGTGGCTACACGCTTTGCAGCGGGGGAACGGACAACCACCTCATCCTGCTCGACCTGCGCCCCAACCTGCCCGACCTCACCGGCAAGCAGGCCCAGGAGGCGCTCGACCGCGCCCACCTCACGACGAACAAGAACTCGATACCGGGCGAGACGCGCAGCCCCTTCCAGACCAGTGGTGTGCGCATCGGCAGCCCCGCCTGCACCAGCCGCGGGATGGACGAGGCCGACTTCCGCCGCATCGCCGAGGCCATCGACATCGTCCTCCAGGCCCCCAACGACGAGGACGCCATCGCCCGCGCCAAGGCCATCGCGGTTGAACTTTGCGCCGCCCATCCGCTGCCCTACGCGCAGGTTTGAGACGGTCGGATTGAGTCCAGCAGGAGGGGATGTGATGACGGGCGATCGCGAGCTTGCCCGCTCGGCCAGAGGCACCATACCGTCTTAAGATGATCCGGCCCCAGTCTTCCCGTCTCTCGGCCTTCACCCTCATCGAACTCCTCACCGTCATCGCGGTGATCGGTATTCTCGCCGTCATTCTCATCCCCACCGTCTCGGGGGTGCGGGAGCAGGCCCAGCGCACCGCGGCCGCGAGCAAACTGCGCAAGATACACACCGCCTACACGGTTTACACCGCCGATGGGCCACGCGCCCGCTCGATCGACGCGACGGACATCTACGACTGGGCGCGCCGCCTCGCCCAGGAGGCCGATTTCAACGACCCGCAGATGTATCTTCTCGCGGAGGACCCGCTGATCGAGTTCGAAGAGAATCTGCCAGTCGTCGTCGCCACCCCGCCGGCCTCGGGCGGGGGAGATTGGACCGTGCATCCCGCCTTCGCGGGCTTTCCGCTCAGCTTCGCCGTCGCCAACCGCCTGTCCTCCCAGGCGCCCGCCGCCACCCCTCTGGCGTGGACCCGCGGACTCACCGCCGCCGGCACTTGGGGCGAAGACGGTGTCTACGGGCCGCGCGGGGGCCACGTCCTGCGCGTCGATGGCTCGGTCGAATTCTACGAGGATCTCGGCGAGGACGGCGGCCAGCTCCTCGACTACCGCACGAAACAGCCGACCGGTGACCTTGGCGACGCCCTCGGCCCCGATGCCCATGGCCTCGACCACGAAGGCCGCGTCTTCTGATCCCTTTCATGCCAGCCCGTTACATTCCCACCCTCGACGCCGTCGCCCAGGCGGCCCGCGAATTGCCCGAACCGAGCACCTGGCGTTCAGACACCTACCAGGTGCCCCTCGCCAACGAACGCCTCATCGAGTTTCGCAAGGTGAAGTTCAAGCGGCGCGACGGCGGCTCCGTCCAGAAATGGGTCCACGACGGCAAGGTACAGGTCAACTGAGCGCCAGGAGCGCCTCGACATGGGCGGCCACCGAGAGGGAGAGGCCGAGCTCGTCGTAGCCCCCTTCGAGGGCCGAGACGAGGCGTCCGTCGCAGAGCTCCGCCGCCAGCGCGCCGACCTCGGCGGTGAGCCAGGCGTAGTCCTCCGCCTCGAGCGCGAGGTGCGCCAGTGGATCGCGGACGTGCGCATCGAAGCCCGCGGAGAGTAGGATGAGCTCGGGTTGAAAGGCGCGCAGCGCCGGCTTCAGCCGTTTTTCCCAAGCCGCACCGAATTCCGCCCGCCCGGCCCCCGCCGGGAGGGGACAGTTCAGCGTCGCGCCCGCGCCCTCCCCTGCCCCGCTTTCCTCCGTGTCGCCCGTGAGTGGATAGAGCGGCGCCTCGTGCCAGCTTCCGAAGAAGACGCTTCCATCCCGGTAGAAGATCTCCTGCGTGCCATTGCCGTGATGCACGTCCCAGTCGAGGATCGCGACGCGCTGCAGTCCATGAGCCCGCTGCGCATGCCGGGCCGCCACCGCCACGTTGCCAAAGAGGCAGAACCCCATCGCCGCGCCCGGCCGGGCATGGTGTCCGGGAGGCCGGGCGAGCGAGAAAGCGTTTTTGTATCCATCCTTCAGGACGGCATCGACCGCCCGCATCGCCGCTCCGGCGGCGAGCAGCGCAATCTCGTAGGAGACCTCGCAGACAAGCGTCTCCCCACCATCGGGGCTGGTCGCTCCAGAGAGGCAGACATCCTCGAGATAGCCCCGGTACTCGTGCCAATGCACCGACTCGATTGCCTCCACCGGCGCCGGGGCGGGCTCGAGCCAGTCCACCCGCTGGTCCAGCTCCTGTTCCGCCAGCATGGTGAGGATCCAGTCCATGCGCTCGCGTTTTTCGGGGTGAAAATCCCCCGTGTCGTGCTCGCGAAAACGGGGACTGAAGACGATGGCCGTACCGGGCATGCCCACAACGTAGAGACCTCCCCACTACGGGCAACGGCGAATGCTCACTCCGGCAGCTGTCGGCGGAGGGCGGCCAGGTCGACCTTGCCGAGGGGGGTGCGCGGGATGGACGGGACCTCGAGCCAGCCCTTGGGCCGCTCCGCCGCGCGCAACAACCCCCGCCAGGTCCCGCCCTCCCGCGCCTCCGCCGAAAGGTCCGGCGTGCAGACCGCCACGACGCGCTGGCCCCAGTCCGCGTCCGGCATGCCCATGACGATGATGTCGTCGGTCCCGCAGGCGCCGCGCAGGATGTCCTCGACATGATTCGGATCGATCTTTTCGCCGCCGCTGAGGATCATGCGGTCGAGCCGGCCCCGCACGAAGAGACGTCCCTGCGCATCGCGGTAGCCGAGGTCACTGGTCCAGAGCGGGTCGCGCGCGAAGCCCACCTGCGGGACCAGGCCGGGCGCCACCGAGGGGGCGCGCACGCCGATTGCCCCGGGGGCCGCCTTCGTCCCGGCCCCTTCGGCAAAGACGAGTTCGACATGCGGCAGGGGCAGGCCACAGCTGTCGCCCCCGGCGAGAAACTCCGCCGGCTCGAGGGAGGCGATCATGGCCGCCGTTTCGGTCAGCCCATAACAGGGCGCAAGGGGCAGCTCGAAGCCCCGCGCGCGGCTTGCTTCGCGCGCCCCGAGCGCCGCTCCCCCGACGAAGAGCCGATCGAAA
>JBKHAU010000195.1:0-5492 GCA_046542725.1 Opitutales bacterium | reverse complement strand
TCTCTTGGGCGCGCAACGCCCGGCACCTTTTTGGACGCTCCCCCGCGGCCTGAGACCCCCGTGGCCTAGCGCCGGAGGGCACGCTCGAGGGCTTCCGCCGCCGCCTCGAGATCGGCAAAACTATGTCGGGCGGAGACCGCCGTGCGCAGCAGGTCTTTGCCCGGCGGCACCGCCGGTGCGATCGCGAGGACGGTGAAAAAGCCTTCCTTCAGGAGGGTGCGCCAGACCGGATACGCCCGCTCCTTGCTTCCGATGATGATCGGAATGGCCGGTGATTCGCTCTCCCAGGTGTCGACCTCCATCCGATTGAGCAGGCGCTTGAAGTGACGCGTGTTCTCCCAAAGGCGGTCCCGATGCTCCGGCTCGGTCCGCAGGATCTCGAGCGCCTTGGCCGCCGCCGCCACCTGCGAAGGCGCGATCGCCGCGCTGAAGATCGCCTGCTTCGAGTGCGTGCGCAGGTATTCGATGACCTCCTTCGAGCCCGCGATAAAGCCGCCCGTCGAGGCCAACGACTTGGAGAGGCTCCCGCAGATCACATCGACCAGTGGGAGGCAGTCGAGAAAGCCCACCGTGCCCTGTCCCCGGTCACCGAGGACGCCGAGCCCATGCGCATCGTCGAGGACAAAGAAGCAGTCGTGCCCGCGAGTCACCTCGCCGAACTCCGGGAGCCGCGCAATGTGCCCCTCCATCGAATAGACCCCCTCGAGCACCACCATCTTGGGGCGTCGCCGGTCCTCCGTCACGATGATGTCCTGCAGGTCGGCGGGATCGTTGTGCCCAAAGCGCTCCACCGCCGCCCCGCTCAGCGTGATGCCCGACCAAAGGGCCGAATGCACGTTGCGGTCGACGAGGACGAGGTCGCCCTTCCGCGCGAAGGTCGAAACGGCCGTCATGCACGCCAGATACCCGGCCGAGACGACAATACAGTCCTCCGTCCCGAGATGCTCTGCGAGTTGCTCCTCGAACTGCCGGTGAAAGGACCGCGAGCCGTTGGCGAGACGCGCCCCGGTCGGACTCGAACCCCACTTCGCCGTCGCCTCCTGAGCCGCCGCGATGACCCGCGGGTCGTGGCCCAGCCCGAGATAATCGTTGCTCGAGAGCATGAGGTAGCGCCGACCGTCCTTCCAGACGTAGGCACCTTCCTCGCGATCGAAACTGCGATACCAGAGGTCGTATTTCAGACGCGCACGCGTTGCCTCGTCCTGCTTGCAGCGCTGGATAATCGAGTTCGGAGAGCGGAGACGGGAAAATGATCTCAAGGTTAGGCCTGTTTCAGAGTTCGGCAGCACGCTACGCTGCATTCACTCCGAAGCAAGTCATTGCTCGCAACGCAGACCGCGGCGCCTTTCCCATGCCGTTAGCAGGCTCAATGCCGCTTCGTGGGCGCCGAGCCTTCCTCCCCAACCGCCGTCACGGTCCCCAGCCAGGCCCAGAAGAGGCCCATCTGGCGGTGGGCGTCGAAATGCGCCTCCACCCACTGTCGAGCGGCTTCGACGACGGCGTCACCCGCCTTCTCCTCCTCCACCAGGCGAGTGAGCTCTCCGGCAAAAGCCTCTGGAGTGGCCGCGAGAAAGGCTCTCTGACGATGCTCGAGGACCTCCCCGACGGCCCCCACCGGCGTCGCCACCACCGGTCGCCCCAGGGCCATCGCCTCCCCCAGGATGTTGGGGAATCCGGCTTCATCGCCATTCGGTGCCACCTTGCCGGTAAAGAGAAGGGCATCGCACCACTCGAGGGCGGCCCACACGTCGGATTCGGGACGAGCGCCAAGGAGCGTCACACGCGGTCCCCAAGTGGCGAGCCGGGCACGCCCGGCAAAGGCCGTCCGGGTCGGTCCGTCCCCGATCACCCGGGCCTCAAACGACCGCCCGCTCGCCTCGAGGGCGTCGAAGACATCCGCGAGCAGGTCGTACCCCATTTTTGGCACGAAGCGCCCGACACTGAGCAGCCGCAACGGTCCGGCGAGCGGGCGTCGCGGTACGCGCGGGGGGAGCACCGCCAACCCCCGCCCAATCACCGCCACCTCATCCTCCCTCGCCCCGAGTTCCTTCAGGCGGGTGGCGCCGCGGCGCGTCGAAGTGCGCACACCGCAGGCGTCCCGCAGCTTGAGCGCAAGGAGCCCGTCACCCCCGTCCTCGAACAGATCGTAGGCATGCCCGGCGAAGGTGAACGGGAGCCCCGTGAGACGGCTAACGCCCCACCCGAAGGCAGCCGGCAGCGAGGCCCAAACCGCATGCAAAACGGTCTCCGGGGAGGCCTCTCGCTCGATCCGCCGCGCCCAGCCGAAGGCGAGGCCGAGGCCGAGGAGGTTTTCCCCGTAGTTGGTCGCGTTGCGCCAGCGCAAGTGTCCGACCGCCCCGAGCACGGCCCCCGCCTGGCGGGGGCGGCGCAGCACCCAATACGGTATCCAGAAAACCAGACAGGCCAGCGTCCAGAGCGGGGTGCGGCGTATGTCATGGCCGCCGAAGGACCTCGCCCCTCGCCAGAGCGACCAGAGTTCAACCGGTCGGCCGGCACCGAGCAGCGCGCGCACCTCGCGTTGCAGAAAGGTCTCCGTCGCGACCGGAAATCGCGTGAACAAGAGGAGCACCCGCATCACTCAGACGACCTCCTCGCCAAGGGCATGAAGCCCCTCGACAAACGCCCGCGGGTGTTCGCCGCCCGGCAGCGCGAAGAGCCGGCGCCGGACGCGTTCAAGGCCCTCCGGATGCTCCAGCCAAAGGCGCACGCGGGCCGTCAGCTCCTCCGGAGAGGCGAGGAAAAAGCCGATGCCCTCGTCCTCGAGAAAGCGGCGCGTGCATAATTCCTGCGGCATGATGCCCCGCTCCGCATGGAAGAGCACCGGCAAACGGTGAAAGACCGCCTCCGCCATCGTGTTGGATCCACCGCGGGTGACGATCCCGTCTGCCGCGAGAAAGAGCTTGTAGACCTCCGGCGTGAATCCCTGCACCGCCACGGGCAACTCCGGATGCGCTCGTGCCCAGGCCTCGGTGCGCTCCCGCGCCCGCTCATTGCGGCCGCACAGGGCGATCGCCTGCACCCGGTCGGCGAGGGGCAGAAGCGCCGCCAACATGCGGTGGTGGCGGTCCGCTCCAAGCGCCCCGGAGGCGAGCAGGACGGTGAAACGATCGGGCTGCAGAGCGAGCGTCTCCCGCCGAAAACGGGCCACTTTGGCCTGCGGCCAGGCCGCCTCGTAGTCGCTCGGGCGCAGCAGATCGCGAAAGACCCGCGCCCGATCCGCCGCCACCCCACGGGTCCGCGCATAATCCGCCACGGCCTGCGTGCGCGTGTAAAAGGCGTCCACCTGTGGGTCGATCCAGTGCCGGCTGAAGCCGAAACCCGGCGACCACTCGCCGCAATAGGTCACACAACGCACCCGCTCCCGCCCGAGGACCCGTCGCGCCCGTGCGAAGTACGGCGCGTTCAGGCTATCGTGCATGCTGATGACGAGGTGTGGCCGCAGGGCCTGCAGCTGGCGGTCCACCGCGCTGCCGCCGAAGGGCGTGCCGAGCCGCTGCAGCCAGCCCCAGGCTTCAGCCACCTGCCAGTAGATCTGATGCAGCCCCGGCCACTGCCGTTGGATCGTGTTGTAGAGCCAGACGCCAAACCGGCCGAGGCGCGAACTCTCCTCGAGGGCATGCCAGACCGTGACCGCGACGTGTTCGCCGTAGCACTGGCGCGCCCATGCCCGCAGGGCGTAAGCCCGGGTGTCGTGCCCGCTTCCGGTGCTCGACGTGAGGATGAGCCAGCGCTGGGCCATGGAAGCCTCAGGCAATCGCCCGCAGGACGAGGACGACGTTGGCTCCACCGAAGCCGCTGCTGTTTGAGAGGACGATCCCGGGCTGCTCGTGCAAGGACTCCCGCGGCAGGAAGAGCCCCTCGGCGGCCGGATCGGGGTTTTCCAAATGGGCCGCCCCGGGGATGAAGCCCTCGTCCACCGCCAGCGTGCAAAAGGCCGCCTCCATCGCCCCGGAAAGGGAGAGGGCGTGCCCCGTGAGGGCCTTCGTCGAACTGATCGCCAGGTCATCACGGGTCCCAAAGACGGCCTTGATCGCGATGCACTCCGCGACGTCTCCCATCGGCGTCGAAGTGGCGTGCGCGTTGAGGTAATTCACTTCGCCCGGCGCGATCCTCGCGCGTTCGAGGGCCAACTCCATGGCGCGTCGCAGCCCGTCTCCCGCCGGCTCGGGGATGACGACGTGGTGCCCGTCACTGGCCTGCCCCCAGCCCGCCAGCTCAGCCCGCGGCCGGGCCCCGCGACTCCGCGCCACGTCCTCCGCCTCCAAGACGAGCACGACGGCCCCGCCGGTCGGCACAAAACCGTCGCGCGCGCGGTCAAAAGGCCGGGAGGCGCGGTCCGGATCGGCCGAGGTCGAGAGCACGCGCATTCCCGCAAAGGGGAGGACGGTCTCCGGCGTGAAGTCTTCCGCACCGACCACCAGCATGCGGTCCTGCCGACCGCTGGCGATCTCCTCATAGGCCATCCCGAGCGCATGCGCGCTGGAGGCGCAGGCGGAGACAAAGCCCGCCGAGGCGCCCCGGATATGGTAGCGCGCAACCAGGTTGAAATTGAGCGTGCCGGCGATTGACGAGACCATCCCCATCGCTTTGGCGCGACTGGGCCCTTGTTGGATGAGCCGGTCTAGATGGTAATGGTTCATCTTCGCCGAACCGGCCGAAGCGGTATAGAGCCCCGTACGCGGATCACTCACCTCCGACGCCTCGAGACCGGCGTCGGCCAGCGCCCGCTCCATCGCATGCACCGCATAGAGCACGTTCGGCGCAAGACACCGATACTGGTCGATCCGAAATCGTGGTCCGGCAGGGTAGGTCCAGTCTTCCGGGTCATCGCTCGAGACATCGAAGCCCGGGACCGGTGCCGCCACCTTCACCGGCGCATCGCCCGCAAACCCTTCGGCATAGGGTTGAAAACCATGCTGGAGGGTGCGCAGCCGATCCGACACCTCGGACGCTTCCAAGCCCAGACAGGTGCAGAACCCAAGTCCCGAAATAACGACGCTTCGCATGAATCGAAGGGGCGAGCACAGTCTTCCCACTCCACCCTGTCAAGAGCCGCAAAAGCCTCAGAATGAGCGCCTTCGTCCCGCCCGAGGAGAGGCCCTAGACCTCCGGCTCGGCTTCCGTCGGGTAGATTCCGAGACTCAGTTCCTCGACCTTCGCGACCCGCTCACTGCCGGTCGTGATCATGCCGGAGAACTGCACGAGGGGAAGATGCACCTTACTCAGCTGCACGCGCAGATTGAGTGTGTCTCCCGGCCGGCAGATGCGGTGGCAGCGCACCCCGTCACAGGAAACGAAGAGCACCCGGCCGGTGTCGGCCTCGGTGAACTCGACCCGCTCCGAGCGCAGGATGAAAAACACTGCCAACTGCCCAAGAGCCTCGATCATGAGCGAGGCCGGGAAGATCGGGTCCCCCGGAAAGTGTGACTCGAGGATGCCGTCCCCCATTTGGATGGTGAAGGTGCCTTCTG
>JBKHAU010000194.1:0-5545 GCA_046542725.1 Opitutales bacterium | reverse complement strand
GGCTCGTGAGCGCGGCGTCGAAGGTAATGTGGCCGCTGTTGTGCGGACGCGGCGCGAGCTCGTTCACCATCCAGCCTTCCTCGGTAAGGAAAAGTTCGACGGTGAGCAGACCGACGACCCCAAGGGCGCGCGCAATGGCCTGCCCCAGCGCCAACGCCTCAGCTTCGCGATCGGGCCCGAGGCGGGCCGGCCAGATCGTCGTATCGAGGATGTGGCGACGATGGACATTCTCGAAGAGGGGAAACGCCTGCTCCCCGCCTGCCGCGTTGCGCGCGCAGATGATGGAGAACTCGCCCTCAAACTGTATCCACTTCTCGAGCACCGCGGTCTCGAGCCCGAGCTCCTTCCACGCCGCCGCAAGGTCGCTCTCGGGGCCCAGCTTGATCTGGCCCTTGCCATCGTAGCCAAAGGCAGCGGTCTTGAGCACCGAGGGGAAGCCGAGACGATTGACGGCCGCCTCGAGTTCCTGCGACGAGCCCACCACCTCGAAAGGCGCGCAGGGGAAGCCATGGTCGCGGAGGAACTCCTTCTCACGCTGGCGATGCTGGCAGATCGCGAGAACCTGCGCTCCCGGGCACACCGGCACGCGGGCAGCGAGGTGTTCGACGGCCCCGGCGGGAATGTTTTCAAACTCGAGGGTGACGCGATCGCAGCGTGCGGCGAGGCGGTCGAGGGCCTCGAGGTCGTCGAACTCCGCCGCGATGACGTGATCCGCCACCGGCGCCGCGGGAGCCTGCGTGCCGGCTGGATCGAGAACGACGAAGCGGTAGCCGAGGCGTCGCCCGGCCAGCAGGCTCATGCGCCCGAGCTGGCCCCCTCCGAGCATGCCAAGGGTGCCCCCGGGGGGCAGCGGGTCGAGAGGGGCGGGCATGTCAGGCACGGTCGTCGACATGGCTGGGAAGATCCATCGCGAGAACCTTTTCGGTCTGAGCGGCGCGCCAGGCCCGAAGACGAGCGCGGAGGCCCTCGTCGTGGAGAGCGAGGATGGCAACGGCCGCGAGGGCGGCGTTTTTCGCCCCGGCCTCGCCGATGGCGAGCGTCGGCACGGGGATGCCGGCCGGCATTTGCACGATCGAGAGAAGCGAGTCCATCCCACTGAGGGCGCGGGACTTCACCGGCACGCCGAGGACTGGCAGCTCGGTCATACTGGCCGTCATGCCCGGGAGGTGGGCCGCCCCGCCAGCCCCCGCGATGATGACATGGAGCCCGCGCCCGGCCGCCGACTTGGCATACTCGCAGAGCAGATCGGGGGTGCGGTGGGCCGAGACGATGCGCTTCTCATAGGGCACCTCGAGGGCCTCGAGAATCTCGGCTGCGCCCTGCATCGTCTCCCAGTCGGAAACGCTGCCCATGATGATGCCCACGCGAGGCGCCGGGGTTTCGTCGCTCATGACAAAGAGAGTGGGCCGAGCGGCCGCGCGGGAGCAAGCGCGGAGCACGGCGACCCGCGCCTCGGCCCTCAGTGGCGGAAGTGCCGCACGCCGGTGAAGACCATCGTCATGTCGCGCTCGTTGGCGGCGGCGATGACTTCCTCATCGCGGACCGAGCCACCCGGCTGGATGGCGGCGGTCGCGCCGGCCTCGGCGGCGGCGAGGAGTCCGTCGGCGAAGGGAAAAAAGGCGTCGGAGCAGATCGCCGAGCCCTGCAGGTCGAGCCCCGCCTCACCCGCCTTCCAGACGGCGATCTTGGAGGAGTCGACGCGCGACATCTGGCCCGCCCCGATGCCGAGGGTACACTCGTCGCCAGCGTAGACGATGGCGTTGCTCTTGACGTGCTTGCAGACCGTCCAGCCAAAGAGGAGGGAGCGCCACTCGGCCGCGGTGGGCTGGCGTTTCGTCACGACACGACACTCCTGGGGCCGGATGCGCTTCTGGTCGCGGTCCTGCACGAGCACGCCGCCGACGGCAGAGCGCACGTCCTTCAGGCTCTCCGCGCCGACACCGTCCTTGGCGATCATGAGGCGCAGATTCTTGCGCTTGGCGAAGAGTTCGCGCGCCTCGTCGGAGAAATAGGGCGCGATGATGACCTCGCAGAAGATCTCGCGGATGCGGTTGGCAAGCGCCGCATCGACCGTTTGGTTGACCACGATGATGCCGCCGAAGGGCGCTTGGCGGTCGGTCGCGAAGGCGCGATCCCAGGCCGTCGAGAGGTCGTCCGCGCTGGCCACGCCGCAGGGGTTGGTGTGCTTGAGGATGGCCACCGTCGGCCGCTCGAACTCGCCGATGAGGTAGGTCGCGGCGGAGATGTCGATGATGTTGTTGAAGCTCAGTTCCTTGCCCTGAAGCTGTTCGAAGACCTCGAAAAAGCGGCCGTAGAGGGCGGCCTTCTGGTGCGGGTTTTCCCCATAGCGCAGGCTCGCCGCACGCGGCAGGGAGAGCCGGAGTTCGGCGGGGAAACCCGCCATGGCCTCGAGGTCTGGCTCGTCACTCTCCATCTGCGAGGCGAGATAGGCCGAGATCGTCGCGTCGTAGGCGCTGGTGCGGGCGAAAACCTTGACCGCGAGCTGCCGGCGGAGGGCGGCGAGGGCGGCGGCGTCGCGCATCGCGGTGAGGACGGCGGGGTAGTCGGACGGGTCGGTCACGACGGTCACGTCGCGGTGGTTTTTGGCCGCGCTGCGGAGCATGGAGGGACCGCCGATGTCGATCTGCTCAATCGCTTCGCCGAGCACCACGCCCGGCTTGCGGATCGTTTCCTCGAAGGGATAGAGGTTCACCACGACGAGGTCGATCATGCCGATCCCGTGTTCCTCGGCGGCGGCCATGTGGGCGGGGTTCTCGCGCAGGGCGAGGAGTCCACCATGCACCTTGGGGTGCAGCGTCTTGAGGCGCCCGTCCATCATCTCGGGAAAGCCGGTGTGCTCGCTCACGTCGGTCACGGGAAGACCGGCCTCGCGCAGGGTGCGGGCGGTTCCTCCGGTGCTCAGGAGGGTGTAGCCATGCTGTGCGACGAGGGTGCGGGCAAACTCGACGAGGCCGGATTTGTCGCTGACGGAGAGAAGGGCGCGCTTTTCCACGGCGAGGGTTGTCAGCCTCGCGCACGGGAGGAGGCAAGGCGAAAGGGGCGACCTTCCCGACTTGCCACTTGCGGGCCGGGCGGAGGCTTCCAATCTTGCAGGCTTATGCTTTCGGATCTTCAGACCGAGCCGCTCCGCATCGGCGACCGCGAGTTTCCCAGCCGGTTGCTCGTCGGCACCGGCAAGTTCTCCTCAAACGAGGCCATGCGCGCGGCCTGCGCCGCCTCCGGCTCGGGTCTCGTCACCGTGGCACTGAAACGTGCCAGTCTCTCGGGTCCGGACGAGTTCGCCGACATCCTCGATTTTCTCGACGTGGACCGCTACCTCGTGCTTCCCAACACGGCGGGAGCGATGAATGCCGAGGAGGCCATCCGCATTGCGCGCCTGGCAGAGGCCGCCGGCCTGCCGAAGTGGGTCAAGCTCGAGATCCATCCCGATCCGCACTACCTCCTGCCCGACCCCATCGAAACGCTCAAGGCCGCCGAGATCCTCGTCGCGGAGGGCTGGACCGTCCTGCCTTACATCAATGCCGATCCGGTTCTGGCCGCCCGCCTGCAGGATGTCGGCTGTGCCACCGTCATGCCGCTCGGCTCGCCCATCGGCTCAAACAAGGGCCTCGAGACGGCCGCGCAGATCCAGATCATCATCGAGCAGGCGCGCGTCCCGGTGGTCGTCGATGCGGGCATCGGCGCCCCGAGCCACGCCGCCGCCGCGATGGAAATGGGGGCCGATGCGGTCCTCGTGAACACTGCCATCGCCGTGGCCGCGGATCCCTCGCGCATGGCCCGCGCTTTTGCCATCGCCGTCGAAGCGGGTCGGGCGGCCTACGAAATCGGACTCGGCGAGGCACGCGAAACCGCTTCGCCGACGAGCCCCTTGACCACTTTTCTGAGTTGAAGCCTTCTCATTCCATTGCCATGCACACCCTCCTGAGCCGCTTTCTGCGCGTTTCGATGGCCCTTCTCTGCCTCGCCGCCCTCCCCGGCTGCGTGGCCCTGATTGCCGGCGGCAGCGCCGTCGGCGGCACGCTCTACGCCACCGGCGACCTCAAGTCCACGATCGACGAGACGCCCCGGCGCACGCGGGACGCCATCGTCGAGGCGGCCGACACGCTCGAACTCGTCCGCATCAGCGGTGAAAGCGACGCCCTGACGGGACGTTATGTCTTCCGCACCGGGGACGATCGCCGCATCACGATCCGCTACCAGAGCATCGGTGAGCGTCTGACCGAGGTTTCCATCCGGGTCGGGACGTTTGGCGATGAGGACCTCTCGCTGCAAATCCTCCGGGCAATCCGGTCGGAACTCTAAGGAACGGTCGAAAACACTTGAAGATGCGTGATGTCGCATCCTGATGTCATTCATGAGAACGGTCATCGACGTCCCCGATGAAGTGATCCAGTCTCTGGACAGGGTCAGCCGTGCTGAAAAGCGCTCTCGTGCCGCCCTGATCCGCGACGCTCTGACGGAATACCTCCGAGTGAAGGCGGTTCCATCAGCAGAGGCCGCGTTCGGTCTCTGGAAGCAGGAATCGACCGACGGGGTCGAGTATCAGAATCGGCTTCGGGATGAGTGGGAGAACCGATGAGAGCAGTTTTCGATACCAACATTCTCATCGATTACCTCAACGGGTTCGAAGCCGCACAAAAGGAGCTCGCGCAATATAGAGTTCGACAGATTAGCGTTATCACCTTCATCGAGGTAATGGTTGGCGCCAAAAACCTGGACGAAGAAGCAGCTATTCGAGGATTCCTGGCATCTTTCGAAGTGCTCGAACTATCAGCAGAGATCACGCAGGAAACCATTTCGCTCCGAAAGAGTCTGAGACTCAAGATTCCCGATGCGATTGTCTACGCCACCGCTCGATCGCAGGGATGCCTGTTGGTTTCGCGCAATACCAAAGACCTCAATCCAGAGTGGCCCGATCTCAGAGTTCCATACCAGATCTGATCCCGAACACGCTGCGCCAGTGAACCCTCCGTTTTGACGATTGCGCGCGGGCGCCCTTCCAGAGTTCCCTCCACCGTCCATGAGTTTCTCCGAAGTTTTTCCGACCCTGCCGCTGGCGGCGCTCGTGCAGCAGTCCCGCGACACCACCGGCGAGACCGTCGAGGGCATCCTTCGCCGGGGCCAGGCGCGCAACCTGCGCGAGTTCGCCGCTCTCCTCTCGCCTGCCGCGGGGGAGCGCCTCGAAACGCTCGCGGCCGCTTCCCAGCGCGTCACGCAGCGGCACTTCGGCAAGACCATCCGGCTCTTTGCCCCGCTCTACCTGAGCAACGAGTGCATCAACATCTGCAAATACTGCGGTTTCTCGCGCAACAACCCGATCCCGCGTGTCACGCTCAGCGTAGACGAAGTCGTCGAGGAGGCTCGGCGCGTTGCTCGTCAAGGCTTCCGGTCCCTCCTTCTCGTCGCCGGTGAGCACCCGAAATATGTCTCCGGCGGCTATGTCGAGGAGGTCATCCGCGCCTGCCTGCCCTTCATGCCGGGCATCGCCCTCGAGCTGGGTCCGCTCGAGACCGCCCCCTACCGC
>JBKHAU010000193.1:0-5547 GCA_046542725.1 Opitutales bacterium | reverse complement strand
CGCCCCCTGCGCACCCTCCTCACCCGCGACCTCACGCGCAAGACGATCAAGCCCTACTTCGCCAACCTCACCATTGGGGCCGGTGCGGTGGCCTGGATCGTGACGCATGCGGACGACGCGCCGTCCGACGCCCTGCGCCTGGTGGGCGGCACGGTGGAGACCGATTCGAGCGCCAATGAGCTCTGCCAGGGCGACAGCACGCCGGGCAGCGAACTGGAGATGCTGACCGAGGCCGAGGCCCTCCTCGAGGCCGGCCTCGGGGTGGCGGCGCGCAACTGGGAGCGCTTCACCGCCGAACTGGGCTGGGACGTCGCCTCCCTCGCGCAGACGATCTGTCATCAGGTCGGCCGCTCGCACCAGCGCCAGCTCCTCGCGCGGCTCGGGCTGGACCCCGCGCGTGACTTCACAACTTATGAGACCCTCGGTAATATCGGGTCGGTCTCCCTCCCGCTGACCCTTGTCCAGGCGATCGAAGCGGGCGCGCTCGGCCCGGGCGAGCGCGCCGCCCTTCTTGGCATCGGGAGCGGGCTGAGCTCGATCATGATGGGGGTGGAACGATGAGCACGGCGGTGCCCGACTGGCTGCGCGCGCTGTATCCGTTTTCCTCGCACTGGCTCGAGCAGCCCGGCGGGCGCCAGCACTTCCTCGACGAGGGCCGCGGTCATCCCGTCCTGATGTGTCACGGGAACCCGACCTGGTCGTTCTATTACCGGGGGCTGGCCCAGGCGGTGGTGGCGGCCGGCGGGCGCGCGATCGCTCCCGATCACCTCGGCTGTGGTCTTTCCGACAAGCCCGCGGGCTGGAGCTACCGCCTTGCCGACCACATCGAGAACACCCGTCGCCTCATCGAGGACCGGGGCCTCGAGCGGTTCTCCCTCGTCGTGCATGATTGGGGTGGGCCCATCGGGCTGGGGGCGGCCCTCGCCTTTCCGGAGCGAATCGAGCGTATCGTGATTCTGAATACGGCGGCCTTCCGCTCGCGGCGCATGCCCTGGCGCATCGCACTGTGTCGGATGCCCTTGTTCGGCGACCTCGCGGTGCGTTACCTCAATGCCTTTGCCGGTCCCGCCACGCGCATGACGACGGTGCGGCCGCTCACTCCCGAGCTGCGCCGAGCCTACCTCTGGCCCTACCGCTCGGCGGCGGCACGGGTGGCGGTGTCGCGCTTTGTGCAAGACATCCCGCGGCGTCCGGCGCACCCCAGCTACGCCACCCTCACACAAGTCGAGGAAGGGCTCGCGGAACTGCGCGGCAAGCCCGTGCAGATCACCTGGGGCGGCCGTGACTGGTGCTTTGATCGCTCCTTTTTCGAGGAGTGGCAGCGTCGTCTGCCGGAGGCAAAAAGCGATTGGCTAGCGGACTGCGGGCATTACGTGCTGGAGGACGGGGGCCGTGCCCTGCACGAGCGTCTGGCGCGGTTTCTTTTGCCCTGAGAGAGGGAAAAGGCCCTTGCCATCGGTTGGCCGCGTTCCCGGAGTGAGCCCATGTCGACGCAACACGAGACACCGTTGGGGACGCTGCGCGTTCTTCCCGAGGACGCCTTTTTTCGCGCCACCGCGGAGTTCATCGCACAGACCGCAGAGGGCGACGGCAACCGGACGGTGGCCCTCACCGGCGGGTCCACGCCGAAGGGTTTTTACGCGTGGGCGCGGGAGGCGAAGCCCTTCTCGAGCCAGACCCTGCAGCGTGTGCGCTGGTATACGAGCGATGAGCGGATGGTCCCGTTGGAGAGCGAAGAGAGCAATTTCGGCGTGGCCGATCGGGGCCTGCTCACCCCCCTCGGGGTGAAGGAGGGGCGCAAGTTCCCCTGGCCGGTGATGGTCGACGCGCACTCCGCTGCCGGCGTCTTCAACACCCGCTGGGATGAAACCTACGGCCGCGACGATTGCTTTGACCTCTGCTTTCTCGGGATGGGGGACGACGGTCACACCGCCTCGATTTTTCCCGGCAGCCCGCTCATCGAGACGCCCATCCCCGACAATTTCGCCTGCGTCGAGGTGCCGGAAAAAGGCTGGCGCCTCACCGTCACCCGCGAGGGGTTGGGCCGCTGCGGACGCATTGTCCTGCTCGTCATGGGAGCAAAGAAGGCCGCCGTCCTGAAGGAAGCAATCGAGGGCCCGCTCGGGCGCTTCCCGGTGCAGCTTCTCGCCGATCAGCAGGAGCGGGTCACCCTTCTCGCCGATGCGGCGGCGGCCGGAGAGCTATCGCTCTAGAGCGATGGGAGCAGTCGCCGCAGGATCGGCCGTGCCCGCGCCGCGATGCGCTCGTTGGCAAAGCCCACCCAGGCGACCGGTGTGGTGAGGTCGAGGGGCACGTCGAGCGGACTTCCGTCGGGCGCCTCGATGACGCAGCCGAGTTCCTCCGCAACGAGCTTGCCGACCACGTCGTAGGGGTGGCAGACGAGGGGCGGGGGACCGTCGGTCTGGTCGAGAAAGAGTGGACGCAAATCGCCGAAGAGACGCAGGCGGCCGCTCAGAAGGTCGAACATCTGCCCGCCGGTGGAGAGATACTGATCGTCGAAAATCGCGAGGCCGCGGGCGGGCTTGCCCGCGTAAGCGGTGAAAAACGCCTCAGCGAACCGACCGACGCGGCCCTTGCCCTCGACCAGCGGGGTGCCGAAGCCGGCGAAGCCATGCTCGAGGTCCTCACCCGCGAAGGGCGCGAGCGCGGCGGGGTGGCCTTCCCCCTCCGGCAGATCGCGTCGGGCGAGCTGTGCGCCCTGCCCGCGCCGGGCGGAGAGCAGTTGGGCATGCCGGTGCCGGGTGGGTGGCAGCTCGACCATGACGGCTGTCTCGATCCCGGCGAGCCGGCTGCTGCCCGCAGCCCCCGGGGCCAAGGCGGCGAGAAACCACGCCGAGCGGCGGTCCCACATGATCTCACGGGTGCCGTCGATGGGGTCGATGATGAGGGTGCGACGCGGGGCCCCGGGCAGCGCCGCAGCGGGAAAGGTGCGGGGCTCGTCGACGCCCTCCATGACGAGGTCCACGGGGTGCTCGGCGGGCCAATGCGCCTCCAGCCATTCGAGGATCAGGCCCTCCACCGCATGATCGATGACGTAGATCGTATCGGCGAGGGCCACATGCTGAACGCCAGCGAGCTCCTCCGCTCCGTGCTCCCTCCGGACGGTGAGAAAGCGCGCGAGGACGGCTTCGCCAAGGGTGAGCAAATGAGCGCGCAGGGCGTCCGCGATTTCATCCGTATGGCGCATCAACGCACTGCTTTCAGCATTACCAACCCAAGGCAACATCCCAATTTGACGGCACAAAGGAATTGGCCGAAAAATGGTACCAGAGGGCGGATTTGAACCGCCGACCTAAGGCTTATGAGTCCTCCGCTCTAACCAACTGAGCTACTCTGGCACGGTCAAAGGGGAGAAACGGTGGGATTGTGGGCTCCGGTGTCAAGGTTCTCTCCGGCGAAATTTCCGCCTCCTCAGCCGCGCGGGGCCGGTGCCTCAGACGGGGCCTGTCGCGGGAGCCGATTTGGCAGCGCTCGGGTCTGGATTTGCGCCGGGGCGTGGACTGGCTGCATGGCGCAGGCGCACGCGGTGGAATTCCATCAGGCGGTCGAGATCGTGCAGGCGGAAGAATCCGAGCAGTTCCTCGTGCCGATAGACCGGAAAGACCTGGGGGGTGCTCCGCTCGAGTTGTTGTCCGAGCATCGAGAGCGGCCAGTGCGACTGGAGGGCCTGGGGCAGAGGGAGCAGGCCCCGCAGCGGTGTCTCGAGGGGGTAGGCAGAGGCGAGACGGAGAATGTCTGCCGGGGTGAAGAGGCCGACGAGTCGACCGTCGGCACGGAGGACGATTTCCGGCGGCTGTTGGAACTGGAGGATGTCGAGTGCCTCCGCGAGGGTCGTCTCGACCGGGTAGAGATGAAAGCTCCGGGCGGTGAAATGTCCCACCGCGAGGTCGACAAAGCGCTCTTTCTGCCGCACCACCCGCCACTCCAGTTCTCCCAGAAACATGACGAGGAGGAGGAGCAGAACGAGCAGCCAGTTTCCCGTGTAAGCCGTCAGCAGGATGAGCGCGACGAAGAAGGGCTTGCCGATCCACACCGTGATCCGGGTCGCGCGCAGATGGCTGCCGGTGTAGTGGGAAAGCACTGCGCGGAGGAGGCGCCCCCCATCCATGGGGAAGAGGGGCAGGAGGTTGAAGAGGCCCATTCCGAGGTTCCAGAGGAGCAGGATGGCGGCGAGACCGGAGAGGTCGTAGCGATGGATGGCGCCCTGAATTGCGGCCGGATCGAGGCGGAGAAGCGCCGGCTGGTTGAGGAGGTAAAGGAGCGCCGCAACAAGCCCGACGAGAGCGAAGTTGACGAGGGGACCGGCGATGGTGATGAGGAACTCCCACCGCGGCCGGCGGGGCATGGTCGCGAGTTCGGCCATCCCCCCCACCGGCAGGAGCCAGATGCGCCGCGTGGGGATGCCGAGGGCCCGAGCCGCCAGGCTATGCCCCAGTTCATGCAGGACGACGCAGGTGAACCCGACAAGGAGATACACGCCATACCCCAAGGCACCGACCACGCCGTCGATGCGAAACCCATTCCACGCAACGAAAAGCAGGAGGAGGAGGAAGCTGGCATGCATCTCCAGGCGGATGCCGAACACCCGAAAGAGAGGAAGGGTCCATCCGCGGTCCACTGCGCCATTGGAGCGGGCGGGGTGGAAGCCTGCAAGCGTGCGATGCCTTCGGCTTGACCGCCACGATGGCGGGCCGTGCGGCGGCAAGGTTGACAAGCCGAGCCACTAGGGCGTGAACTCCCTGTTTCATTCGTAATGAGCGATACCGGTGCCCCCACAGTTCTGATCATCGACGATGATACTGAGATCCGCTATTCCCTCGAGCGTGTGCTCGGATCGCGTCAGTATCGCGTCTGCACGGCCAGCAGCGGGGAGGAGGGGATCGAGGTCGCGGAGCGCGAAGACCCCGTCGTGATCTTTCTCGACAACCGCATGGGCGGAATGGGGGGGATCGAGACCCTCCAGCATCTGCGCTCGGTCGTGCCCCATGCCATGACGATCCTCATGACGGCGTTCGGCACGACGCAGACGGCCATCGAGGCGATGAAGTATGGTGCTTTCGACTACATCGTGAAGCCCTTCGATGTGCGCAAGGTGCTGGGCCTGATGGAGAAGGCGGTCGCTTCTCACGCCGATCTCATGCGGTCGAAGGAGACCTACACCCCGCTCCTCAACAGCGAGGACTACGAGGAGGGCATCGTGGGCAAGTCGGAGGCCATGCAGGAAGTCTTCAAGACCATCGGCCAGGTCGCGGTGAGCGACGTCACCGTGCTCGTCACGGGGGAGAGTGGGACGGGCAAGGAACTGATCGCCCGCGCCATCTGGCAGCACAGCCACCGGGCAAACAAGCCCTACATGGCAGTCAACTGCGCCGCCATTCCCGAGAACCTCATCGAGAGCGAACTCTTCGGGCACGAGAAGGGATCCTTCACCGGGGCGACCCAGCAGCGCCTCGGGCGCTTCGAACTCTGCGACGGCGGCACGCTCTTTCTCGATGAAATCGGCGACATGCAGCTCGCCACTCAGAC
>JBKHAU010000192.1:0-5548 GCA_046542725.1 Opitutales bacterium | reverse complement strand
CCTCAACAACTGGGCCCGCCGTAACCTCCCGCAGGACTGAGGAGCCGCCTTTTTTGATCGTTGCATCGAACGCCTTTTCCCCCGGCGGCCCTCGCGCAGGGCCGCCTTTTTTGTGCGCCCGCCTCCCTTGAGAGCGAACGGGCCAACGTCGCGTGGTCGCGTCTCGGTAGGCCGCGTGCGGCTCGAGCGGGCGACCTCCGAAGCGTTCCGTCGCCGCATCGCTTTGGCGGTGCCGCCGCGGTGGTCGTGCGGGGTCTGATCGCCCGCCAACCCGCTCGCCTTGGGACACCACTCCTCACTACGGCGGAACTCGGGCTACGCCGGGAGGAGTTGCTCGAGGAGACGGCGGAGGTCCTCCTTGCGGATCGGCTTGGTGAGATGGGCGTCCATTCCGTGGGTGAGGCAGGCGTCGCGGTCCTCGGGTCGCGCGTTGGCCGTGAGGGCGACGATCGGCAAGCGGGTGAAGGCGTCGCCGAGGGCGCGGATGCGTCGGGTGGCCTCGAAGCCGTCCATGATCGGCATTTGGCAGTCCATCAGGACAAGGCCATAGTCCTCCGCTTGGACCGCCTCGAGGGCCTCGCGCCCGTGTTCGGCGCAGTCAGCGTTGTAGCCGAGTTGTTCGAGGAGGGTCAACGCGACGCGTTGGTTGACTTTGTTGTCCTCCACTACGAGCACGCGACGGGTCGCACCCACCGGCCGCTCGTGGGCGGGCCCGGTCGCTTCCTCGGCGTGGCTCGGCCCCTCCCCAAGGAGATCCGCGAGGGAGTCGAGGAGGCGGGACTGGCGCACTGGCTTGGGTAGGCTGCAGATCCCCGAGAGCGCGGGCACATGAGCCTCGTCGCCGCCCGGCGCGGGGGTCAGCAGGAGGGTCGGGGGAAAGGCTTCGCCGAGCAGACCGCGCAAGGCCTGCGCCACGACCGCGCCGCTCATGTCGGGCAGGGCATGGTCGAGGAGGAGGCCGTCGATCCGGCAGGGCCCGCTCGCGAGGCTCTGCAAGGCCGCCGCCCCCGAAACGACAAAGCTCGTCTCGACCCCCACATTCTCGAGATAGCGCCGCACCGTGCTGCGCAGGTCGGCCGCCTCAATCGCGAGGAGGACGCGCCGGCCACGCAGGCATTGCCAGTGGTTGGTCGCGGCGCTCACGCCCAGCGCCGGCTCGCAGGGCAGCGTAAACCAAAAGGTGGACCCGGCCCCGGGGGTGCTTTCGACCCCGATTTCGCCGCCCATGAGCTCAATGAGCTGGCGGCAGATGGAGAGTCCCAGTCCCGTGCCACCATAGCGCCGCACAGTGTCCGCATCGCCCTGCACAAAGGGACGGAAGAGCGCCTGTTCCGTCTCCGGGGTAATCCCGCGCCCGGAGTCGCGCACCTCGAAGCGCAGTTTCGCCGGCTTCCCTTCACCCATCGCTGGAGCAACCCCAAGGCAGATCTCGCCCTCATCGGTGAACTTGACGGCATTGGAGACGAGGTTGGTCAGGACCTGACGGAGGCGGAAAGGATCCCCGCGGAGGGAGAGCGGCACGCCCTTCTCGAGCAGCGCATGAATCAAGACCCCCTTCTGGCTCGCCGCGCTGCTGAAGAGCTCGGCCACATCGTCGAGCAGGCGCGCAAGGTCGAAGGGCACGTCTTCGAGCGTCAATTTGCCCGCCTCGATCTTGGAAAAGTCGAGGATGTCGTTGATGAGCATGAGGAGAGCCTCCCCGGAATTGGCGATCGTCTCGACATACTCCTGCTGCCGGGGCTCGAGCGGGGTGGCGAGGAGGATCTGGGTCATCCCCAGCACCCCGTTCATCGGGGTGCGGATTTCGTGGCTCATCGTGGCGAGGAAGTCGCTTTTCACCCGGGTGGCTTCCTCGGCGCGCGCCACCGCCTCCTCCGCCGACCGCACGGCCGCTTCCTTTTCGAGGCGGAGGCGCCGCTCGGCTTCGAAGCGGCGGCTGTTGCTGATCATCGCGGCAAGAAAGCCGGAGGCGAGGTCCAGCACCTTACAGTCCTCTTCGGTAAAGGCCTTCAGCCGCGTCACGGAGAGAGCCTTGATGGCGCCAAAGCACTCCTCCTGATAGAGCAGGGGCGAGACGACCATCGAACGCACCCCGACCTTGCGCACGGCGGCGGCGTCGACCCGCGGGTCGTTTTCCGCGTCGGTGCAGAGCTGGCTCTGTCGCGTGCGCACGCTCAGGCCGGAGAAGCTGTGGGCGAGCTTTAGGCGCAGGCCCACCGAGTTCCGCGCGGAGCCGGCCGCCCCGGCGTAGACGAGTTCGTCCCCCTCGACCAGCTCGACCACGGTTCCGTCGGCCGCGAGCAGTTCGCAGACCCGGTCGCAGACCATCTGCATGCGCTCATCGAGCTGCATCGGGCTGCAGGCGACATCGTGCTGCAGTTTCACGATGGCCTCGAACGCGGCGCGGTCCCGCCGCAAGCGCGCCTCACTTGCCTGCAAGGCGTGGAGCTGGGACTGGCGATCGGATACGTCCTGGAGAATCCCGAGCAAGGACCGCGGTTTCCGAGTCGAGCCCGTAGCGTCGAAATAGACTTTGCCATGCAGCGCCAGCCAGCGCATCTCGCCGTCGGGGAGGAGGATGCAATGGTCGATCCTCAGCCCATCATCTGGGTCGCGCGGATCGAGTGCCCGCGCCCGGGCGGCATCGAACCGTTCCCGGTCCTCTGGATGCACCTGCCGCCAGGCACGGTCCTCGTCGAGGACGGCGGCAGGGTCCAGGTCAAACATCTGCCGCGCCCGCGGACAGAACTCGACCAGCCCGGTGGCATAGTCGACCGCGACGACCCCCGCATTGGCCGCTTCGGTCGCAAAGCGCAGGCGTGTCTCGCTCTCGGTCACCGCCCGGCGGGCCTCCATTTCACGCGTTACGTCGAGGGCCGAGCCGGCGATCGCGGGCGCACCTCGGTAGTCCGCCCGCGAGCACTGCGCCTCGAGATGGATCACGCTGCCGTCCTTCTGGACCGCACGAAAGCGACAAATGAGCGCGTCTTTCTCGCCCGCCAAGCGCTGCCGTATCGCCTCCTGCACGAGCGGCCGGTCCTCCGCCAGAATGATCGGATCAAGCGAAGGGAGGGCACGCAGCTCGGCCTGCGTGTAGCCAAGCATCTCCGCGCATCGGGCGTTGGTGTAGACGAGACGACCATCCTGGATGAGGTAGGCGGCGAAGGGCGACTGCACGACGATCGTCTCGTAGTGCTCCATCGCCTCCCGCTGCTCATGCAAAGCCTGCTCCTCCGCCGACAACTCCCGCGAGAGAGCGAGAAAGCCGCAGGCTTCACCGCGGTCGTCCCGGACCGGCTCGATCGACAGCTCCACCCGACGGCGGCGACCGTTCCTGCCACGCATCTCCACCCTTGTGCGGACGGGCCGGCGGGCCGCGAGTTCGCCGCAGATGCGCCGCCGCATCGCGGGGTCGAACTCCTCGCCGTGAAATACCTCCGCCGGTCGCCTTCCGATCAGTTCCTCGGGTCGGTAGCCACAGAGCGACTCCACGCCCGGGCTCACCCAGACAACGATGCCCTCCAGATCGGTGAGCACGATCGTCTCTCCGCAGCGGTCTCCGAAAACACGGCCAAGCGCGGCCAGAGCCGGCAGGGCGCGCTCCGCGAGAGGCTCCTTGCCGTGGGACAACAAGGATGCCTCCAAACGAATCAAATCGTTGGTCATCTGGGTGGTGGTGGTGGTCGGTGTAACAGAAAAGGCACACCATCGACCGCGCCCGGACGTTATTTGACTCAATCTTGACTTTTTTTACGTCCCGTCGCCTCCGCCGCCCGGCGAGCCTCCCGCGTGCGCAGGGAATGAAAGCGCAACTTCCAGAGGCCGAACCACGACATGCGCAGAAGGATTTGCCCATGGAAAAAGCGGCGGATGTTGGTGTCACCATAGGTCCGCTCGCGGTAACGGATGGGCACGTCGCGGATCTTGAGATCGAGCAGGGAGCTGCCAAAAAGGAGGTTGAAGTCCCCGAACGGATCAAAGTCCCCAAACTCCTCGATGCGCTCCATGAGCCTTTCGAAGTCGCTGCGCAGAAGCATCTTCGTGCCGCACAGGCTGTCTTTCACCGGCTGCCCCAGGATAAAGCTCAGGAGGGTCGCGAAGAACTTGTTGCCGAGGAAGTTGAGAAAGCGCATCGCCCCGTTCTCCATCGGGTAGACGAGGCGCGAGCCGTTGACGAACTCGGCACTGCCGGCGAGCAGCGCCTCGTAAAACTTGCCGAGCTCGGCCGGCGGCACCGTGAGGTCGCCATCGAGGATGACGAGGACATCGCCTTTCGCCCGCTTGAAGCCCTCGTAGACCGCGTCCCATTTGCCCTTGCCGGGCTGCTGGCACCAGGAGACGGCGTGCGGCCCGGCATAGGCCGCCCCCTCGCGCTGGACCACCTCCCAGGTGTCGTCCGTGCTGTGGCCTTCGACGAAGATCACTTCGGTGCGGCGCCCGAGGGTCGGGATGCCCTCGAGGGCGGCGCGGATATTTCCCGACTCGTTGCGCGTCGGCACGACGACCGAGCAGGCAATCTCGCCGGAGAGCTTCGGCTCCATCTTCGGCCGCGCGACGAGAAAAAGGGTGCAGCCGAGGTGGCGGAGGAGCGGCAGGCGCACGAGCAAGCGATTGCAGAGCGGCGACGCGAGCGGCCACTCGAAGGGCAGAAGCTGCTCGCTCGTGTGGACGACGACCTCCCAGCCAGCGAGCTCGAGAAGATTGATGAGGTCCTGGCTGCTGAGCCAGTTGCTCGGCGGCTGGCGCGAAAGGAGGCCCAGGCGCTGACCCGCGACAAGGGCGGGTTTCCAGGCAAAGTTGAGCGAGGTGAGGTAGAGCCGCGTGCGCGCGTGTCGCACCGTCTGGAGGTTCTCGAGGACCCGCTGCACGTCCGGCAGGTAGCCGATCAGATAGTCCATCACGATGGCGTCGAACGACTCCACCGGAAGCCCTTCGAGCACGTTGTGCTCGCGAAACTCGAGCGCTCCGCCGCCATGCGCCGCCCGCGCGCGCTCGACCTGGCGCGGACTGAGGTCGAGCCCGAGGCCGCGCGAGGGCTCGAGCGCGGCGAGCAGGTCCCCTCGCGCACAGCCCAGCTCGAGGACGCGTTGGCCCGGCAGGATGTGGTGCCGGAGGAGGCCCGCGATCTGGGCGTGGAACCCGCCCTGGAAGCGCTGCGCACGCTCCTGGCGCTGCGCCACTTCCTCGAAGTAGGCACGGTAGTCGAAGCCGGCGGAACGCGTCGCGGGCAGGGCGGAAGGGGAAGCGGGGGCCGCGGAGGACGAGGTTTTCATGCTTTTTCGAGGACGACGCGCAGGCGCCAGCCGAGGAGGCGATGCAGGACCGGCGGGAGGCGGTCTTCGAGGCGCGTGAAGAGGCGGAGCAAAGATGTCGGCGCGAGCTGACGGCCGCTGTAGCCGCCACTCAGCGGGTAGGCCCAGGGATCGGAAAAGCGGAGTTCGACCAGGCGCAGGCCGACCTCGGCGAGACGCGCCTCGGTCCAGGCACGGTGGTCGACAAAGAGCGCCACCGCCATGCCCATATTGGCGAAGCTGCCATCCGCCGCCGG
>JBKHAU010000191.1:0-5643 GCA_046542725.1 Opitutales bacterium | reverse complement strand
ACGAGCAAGTCGTCGGTCCCGGGCAGGGCCGAAAGCTCGGCCTGCCGCTCGAGGAGCGGCCTCAGAGCGCGCAGTTCCGGACTGTGAAATTCGCCCCGCGCGGCCCGGTCGAACTCGCGCCGCAGCGCCGTGGCGAGTTGTGAAGTGAGCGGAACCCGACCGCCGGCATAGCTTGGCAGGTAGTCCTTGCGGCGTTGCGCGGGCCGCACCTCGGCCGTCATCTCACGCATGCGGATGAACTCCAGCTTCTTTCCCGCGAGGATGAAAACGTCGCCGGTGTGCAGCTTGGAGACAAACCACTCCTCGAGCTGCCCGATTCGCGGCCCGTTGCGGTAGCGCACCTGCACCATGCCCTCGCTCACGATCGTGCCCACCATGGAGCGATGCTGCCGTCCGAGACGGCGGTCGTCCTTCGCCCTCCAGCGACCGCTCTCGTCCTGCACGATGCGTTGATATTCCGGATACGCGCGCAGGGTCTTGCCGCCGTGCGCCACATGGTCGAGACACCATTCGAATGAGGCGTCGGTGAGATCCTGATACGCCGCCGTCGTCCGCACCTCGGCGAGAAGTGCGCCCGCCTCGAAGCCGCCGCCAAGCGCGCAGGTGACGAGGTGCTGGCAGAGCACGTCGAGCGGCTCGCGCGGCGCCACCGCGGGCTCGATCTCGCGCCGCGCGACGGCCTCGCGCCCGGCGCTGAACTCGATCGCCTGCAGCGCGTTGGTCGGCACGCAGTGAAGGGTGGAACGTGCGACGCCCGGCTGGTGCCGGGCCCGTCCGCCGCGCTGCAGGAGCCGGGCGACGCCTTTCGGCGAGCCGATCTGCACAACCCGGTCGACCGGTGAAAAGTCGACCCCGAGATCGAGCGAGGACGTGCTCACGACGAGGCGGAGGGAACCATCCTTGAGACCGCCTTCAACGCGCTCGCGCTCCTCGCGGTCGAGCGACCCGTGATGGATCGCGATGTGCGCGGCCCATCCCGGACGGGCCTCGAGGATGGCCTCGTGCCAACGCTCGGCCTGCGCCCGCGTATTCGTAAAGACCAGCGTCGGCGCATCCGGGTCGAGCATCGCGAGGACGGGCCCGAGCATCGCCACGCCGTAGTGCCCCGACCAGGGAAGCGAAAGGATGTCGGGCGGGAGGACCGTCTCGATCAGGAGTTCCCGGGTCGGCGCCTCATCGATGAGGGTGGCCGGGCGGCCGGGTCCGAGGGCGGCGGCGGCGGCCTCGGCGGGATTGGCGATCGTCGCGCTGAGCGCCCAGGTGCGCAGCGCCGGCTGCCATTGGCGAAGGCGGGCAAGGGCGAGCTGAACCTGCGTTCCCCGCTTGGAGACATGCAGCTCGTGCCATTCATCGATGATCACGAGACGCACTCCGCCGAGCAAGGTCCTGGAATCTGGATACGTGAGGAGAAGCGTCAGGCTCTCCGGCGTGGTGAGGAGGACCTCGGGCATGCGCCGCCGCTGGCGGGCGCGCACGCTCGAGGAGGTGTCGCCGGTGCGCGCCTCCACGCGCAGGGCAAGGCCCAGCTCCTCGACGGGCGCGCGCAGGGCCTTTTCGAGATCACGCGTCATGGCACGCAAAGGCGCGGGGTAGAGGATGCTGAGGCCGGATTGCGGCCGGTCGATCCAGTCGGCGAGGGCACCGAGATAGGCGGCGTAGGTCTTGCCCGCGCCGGTCGGCACGGTCACGAGCCCCGACTCCCCGCGCCCCTGCGCCGTCCAACAGGCAGTCTGAAAGGCGAAGGGCTCCCAGCCCTTCCCCTCCAGCCATTGCCCGATCTGTTCCTGCCCCTTCACGGGAGCACTGGTTCGCACGGGAGGCCGACGGACGCAAACGGCTGGGACCGCCGGCGGGCTACAGCGCCGTCATGACGTTGCCCCCACCAACCGGGAGAAAAGCCCCGGTGAGGTAGCTTGCGAGGTCGGAGGCGAGAAAGGCGACGGCGTGGGCCACCTCGAGATCGGTTCCGCGGCGGCGCAGAGGCACGCCGGCGGAGTAAGCAGGGTTGCCCTCCGTGCCGGCGCGGCGGTCGCGGTCGCGGATCGTCCAGCCAGGCGCGACCTGATTGACCGTCACGCCGTCCGGCCCCACTTCACGATCGCCAGCGCCATGGCCTACCGAAGCACGGGGTGATGGATCGTCGGCTTCGCCGGCACCGTCGCCCAGGGAAGCTCATGGAGATTGAGCACCGCCTCCGACGCATAGACCGCGCGACGATGGGCGCGGGTCTCGCGGTCGCCCGCCGGCTCGTACCAGAGCATGAACCACGACCACTGCGGCTGCGCCCGCAGAAGCTCGGCGGAGGGCAACTCGCCGATTTCGCCGAGTCCGATCGGCTTGCCCTCGGCAAGGGCGAGGAGGGTCTCGTAGTTCTCCGTCGTGTATTCGCCGCTGTAGACATCGGTGGCGAGGACATCGACCACGTCGTGACCGGGGAAATACGCGGCGTGCGGATCCACCCCCGGCTTGACCTCGTTGGTGTTGTAGACCCAGAGCAGGTTGTCGAGGCCATGGAAATGGGTCAGCCGGTCGTAGAGCATGCGCCAGAGCCGGACGTAGCCGTCGTCGCCGGGCTGCTTGCCCCACCAGAACCAGCCACCATTCATTTCATGATAGGGTCGCCAGAGGACCGGCACCCCGGCGTCGCGCAACTGGCGAAGAAAAAACGCGATGACGTCGACCTGCGCCTGCCAGCGCTCGTTCACGAGGGTGCCGGGGGTGACGAGGTCGCGCCACTGGGCATCCGTGAGTTGCCCCTGGATCGACTCACGAAACTCCACCGGCTCGTCCTCGATCGGTCGCACCGCATGCCACATGAGGGTGATGATGAAGCCCTCGTCATGCCGGCGGATGGCCTCGTCGACGATGTTCTGGCGGAAGTTGATCCCGTCCCAGGTGCCGGGCGCGCTGAAGCCGAAGTCCTGCCCGAAGACCGCCGGATAGATCCCGTCGTAGTGCTTGGCCACACTCGCCAGCCGGGTCGAGCCGACGAGCGGATTGCAGTGCTGGCCCGAGAGGGTGTGCTCGCCGCTGACGGCGTAGAGATACTCGAGGAGGGCGGCGGCCTCGGGCGAGGCGTCGGGGTTGACCGGCGAGGGAGAGGCGGCAAGGAGCGGGGCGGCGAGCGCGAGAAGCGTCCGGCCGAGGGAGCGGAATCGGGACATGGAACGGATAGGGTTGAGGTGAAGGGCTCGAGCAAAGCGGGCCTCCCATGCCCCCGCAACCCTCGTGCGCCCCCGCAAGGACACCCCCACTGCATCCGCTTTATCATGGTCAAGGCAGCGAAGAGCGCACAGCGTGGACACCATGCATCCGACCTGTCTGGCCCATGTCTGCCTCCGCACTGCGGACCTCGGCGCGACCGAGCGCTTCTATGCCGACCTCCTCGGCTTCCCCGTCATCTTTCGCTTCACGCGCCGGGGGGCGCCCTATGGCTTCTACCTCAAGGTGAGCGAGACCCAGTTCATCGAGGTCTTTGCCGAGCCGCGGGTGGAATCGGACAACGGCCACCACGAGCTCTTCCACTTCTGCTTTGAGACGGAAAACCTCGAGGCGCTGCACGCCGAACTCGCCGCGGCCGGCTTCGAGCCCGACGCGGTCAAGCTCGGGGTCGACCGCACGCGGCAGTTCTGGGTGACCGATCCAAACGGCCTGCGCGTCGAACTGCAGGAATACACCGACCGCAGTCTCCAGCTCCTCGGAGACGGCACGCAGGTCATCGAAGTCGACTGGTAGCGCGCGTCGCGTACGTTCTCAGCCGTTGGCTGGCTCCGCCTTGCGCGCCTCGAGATCGACCGCGATCTGGCGGACCTGGACCTCATCGAGCGGGTAGATCCAGAGCGCCAGCGCCTTGAGGGCGGCAAAGATTCCGGGCATGATCGAAAACGCGAGGGTGATGCCGAGCAGCGCCGCCCCGCTCTGCTCGATGTTTGGCACAAAACCGAAAACGGCGAGGAAAGCGGGAACGAGGAAGCCGGCGATCATCGAGCCGGTCTTGAGGGCGAAGAGCGAAGCGGAGTAAACCAGCCCGGTGGAACGTCGACCAAACTTCCACTCCCCGTAGTCGGCGACATCGCCATACATCGCCCAGACGAGCGCCGAGGTCGGCCCCATGCAGAAGGTGCCGATCGCGTTGACGACCATGAGAAGCGCGAAGTTCTCCGGGGGCAAAAAGATGAAGGCCGCAAAGGAAACGGCCGTGATGCTCGTGAGCAGGACCGCGAGGCGACGCTTGTCCGCAAACCTCGCGATGAAGCCGATGCAGGCCGTCCCGATCATCATGAAGAGCATGCTCGAGGCGAGGAAGAGGTCGCTCTGGTCGAAGCGGTTGAAGAGCACGGGCACGCCCTCGTTGCCCACATTGTATTTGAAATAGAACAACGTGCTGCCCGAGCGCATCGCGATGAAGGTGGTCGAGAAGACGGCCGCGAAAAGGAGGATGATCCAAGGGCGGTTCTTCAGCAGCTCGCCGAGTTCCTCGCGCACGTTCGTCTTCTGCCCGACCGGCGGGGAGACACGCTCCCGCGTGTTGGCGAAGCAGGCCCACCAGAGCAGAATGGAGAGGACGGCGAAGATCGCCATGGTCTTCTGGAAGCCCGCCACCATGTCATCGCCGCCCAGCGCCCGCACCATCGGGTCCGCAAAAAGGGAAATGAGGAGTCCGCCGCCAAAGGCACCGACAAAGCGGAAACTCGAAGCCACCGAGCGGGTCGAAGGCGAGGGACTGATGACCCCAAGGAGCGACGAATAGGGCACGTTGATCGCCGTGTAGGCGAGCATCATGAGCGAGTAGGTGACGTAGGCGTAGGCCAGCTTGCCGCCGGGGCCCAAATCAGGGTTGGCGAAGATAAGGTATCCACAAACCCCATACGGCACCGCCATCCAGAGAAGGTAGGGGCGAAACTTGCCCCAGCGAGTGCGGGTGCGGTCGGCGAGCAGCCCCATCGCCGGGTCGGTGAAGGCATCGAGCAGCCGCACCACCGGCATCATGAGCATGATTGCCGCGGCGGAGATCCCCCACACATCCACGTAGTAGTAGACGAGGAAGATGTTGAAGGTCTGGAAAAAGAGATTGGAGGCAGTGTCGCCGAGACCGTAGCCGACATATTCGCGCAGGGTGAGGCGCTCGCGGGGCGAGGGCTTGACGGGAGTGAGCGGGGTTTGGGGCATGACAAAGAGACGAGATGGGGGGGAGAGAACGGAGCGGAGGCGGCAGGCGACCTGCCCCTACGGACCGGCGGATCGAGGCGGCCCCTTCAGCGACACGCGCATGAGGGTGTCGTGCGCGGTCATGTAGAGGACCGTGCCGTCGGCATTGAAGGTGCAGTTGGCGGTGGCCTTGCCGGTGCGGATGGTCCCGAGATGCGGGTCATCGGGGTCGCTCGGATCGAGCACGAGCACGCCGCCCGGACCCGTGGCAAAGAGGAGGCCGCTGGGGCCGTGCAGTGCCATGCCATCGGGGAGGCCG
This sequence comes from Opitutales bacterium, assembly GCA_046542725.1. Taxonomy (GTDB): domain Bacteria; phylum Verrucomicrobiota; class Verrucomicrobiia; order Opitutales; family Oceanipulchritudinaceae; genus CAWVVV01. Next base: position 176 of record JBKHAU010000191.1, on the reverse strand, counting down.
GGGTTGTCCGCGCCGACGAGGGCGGTGGCGTCGAAGAAGACCTTGGCAGTCGCGCCTTGGGCAAGGGGCAGGTGCGTGTAGATCGCCGCGGCGGAGTCGGAGTTGGCGATGTAGAGCGCGTCTTCCTCGGCCGAGAGGACGACGCCGTTCGGCATCGGCTGGTCCTTCGCCAGCAG
>JBKHAU010000190.1:0-5673 GCA_046542725.1 Opitutales bacterium | reverse complement strand
CAACTGAGACATGACCTCTTCCGCGGATCCGATCGCTCCCATCGTCCGGGAAATCAGCTCGCCGGCCCGGTGGGCACCCTCGGCGTTGCGATTGATCTGCTCGTTGGTCTCCTCGAGCGAAGCAGTCGTCTCTTCGATCGCAGCCGCCTGGGAAGAGGCGTTGTGGGCCGACTCACGAGCGGAGTGGGCAGCGACCCGAACCACTTCGTGGAGGGATCGCGTGCCCGCCTTGAGCCCTTCGATCACTTCTTCGAGGGCCCGTTTGACATTGCGCCCGACCCCCATGCCGAGAAGCAGCGTGCCGAGGATCGCGATGGTCGCACCGAACACGGCGAGCAGCCGCTCGCGCCGCGCCGCCGCAAGGTGGGCAAGGGTCGACTCGAGCAGGTCGCCCTGGAAGCGATCGACGAGGGTGATGAAGCCCTGCCGGATCTCGAGGTAGACCGGATCGACCGTCTCTGTCGTAAAACTCACCGCCGTGTGTTGGCCGTTGCGCAAGTTTTCCGCGGTCTCGCGGACGAAGGCGTCGTAGGTGGCGAAGGCGGAGGTCTCCAGGAATGTGGCGATCTGCCCTCTCCATTCGGTCGGCGCGATATTGAGCACAAACTGTCGCAGCCGCGCCTGCTGTTTGTTGGACGAGACGAAGTCATGCACCCCGCCAGCGGGATACTGGTCGATCTGAGTCCGCCAGTAGAGCAGGCCTCCGAGCCCCATGGCTTCTTTCTGAAAGTCCTGAAACTGGGTCAGCGCGATCAGCTTGCGCCCCAGCAGCTCATCTTCGTTCAGGTCAATGAGGGCCGGCGCAACCTCCCCGAGGCGGTCATTGAGGCCGGCATAATACTGGCGAAACTGATCGACAAAGACGTTGTCGCCCGCGCCCTTCAGACCGAAATGGCGCCGAACCTCGGGGAGTTTCTGAAGCAACTCCTCGAGATGAGCGATGCGTTCCAGAAATCGCGCCGCCGAGGGCCCGAAGCTCGTCGCCTGCATGAGGTTTCGATACCGCGCGAGGGCATGATCGGTGACCTCCCAGTGTTCGCGCAACTCCGCCGCATGAGCGGGCAGCAGAGCCTCATCGAAGGTCTCATACTCGGTGTCCCAGTGGTGGAGATTCTCCGACTCGAGGGTGATTCCCTGCTTGAGGGCACTCAGGGCCTCGACGAGGCGAATCCCCCCCTCGAGCGCAGACAAACTCGCCAGACGGGAATGCGAACGGTGGATGATAATGGCAGAGAATGCCGCGGTGAAGATCAGCGAACCGAGGACGAGGACGGCCAATTGTCGGGGCAGAGACATCCTTGCGAGGAGCATACCCGATCATATCGGCCCGCAGCGCACATTCCTCACAGACCTTTTCTAAATTTGTTAGCCAAGGAGGGGACCCGTCATGTCGAGGGGTCTTCGCCGGCCGTGGGATCGACCGCGATCGGGGTGAGGGTGGCCTGCTCGGCGCTTTCGCGGCGGTAGCGATAGAGCTGGGTCTTCTGCACGTCGGCGAGCGCGAGGAGCCGCGGGAGGGAGGCGGGCTCGACGCCGTTGAGGATGAGGTAGGGATCGCGCCCGAGGACCTCGACGCGGGCATCAAGGGCGGCGAGCGAGAGCTGCGCACGCAGATACTCGAGGAGCCGCTCGGCCAGCTCCGGGAGTTGCGGGCTTTGCAGGTCGACCTTGTGCCGATCGACGAGGGCGAAGAGCGGGAGGGCGTAGTTGTCCCGTGTGGCGGCCTCCATCAGTTTCAAACGCTGCGCAGGACGACCGAGGCATTGGTTCCGCCAAAGCCGAAGCTGTTGCTCAGGATCGTGCGCAAGGGCGTTTCGCGCAGCTCGCGCACGATGGGAAAGCCGGCCGCCTCGGGGTCGAGTTCATCGATATGGGCGCTGGGAGAAATGAAGCCGTGCTGCATCATGAGCAGGCTGTAGATCGCCTCCTGGGCGCCCGTCGCGCCAAGGCTGTGGCCGGTCAGCGCCTTGGTCGAACTGAGGGCGGGGATGTCGTCGCCAAAGACTTCGCGCAGGGCCTTGAGTTCCACGATATCCCCCACGGGGGTGCTCGTGCCATGCGTGTTCACATAGTCGATCGGGGTGTCGACGGTGGCGAGCGCCTCGCGCATGCAGCGAGCGGCACCCTCCCCGCTCGGCGCCACCATGTCGGCGCCATCGCTCGTCGCACCGTAGCCCACGACCTCGGCGAGGATCGTCGCGCCGCGCCTTTTCGCATGCTCGTATTCCTCGAGCACGAGGATGGCGCCACCGCCGGCCGCGACAAATCCGTCGCGCGTGCGGTCGTAGGGGCGGGAGGCCGTCGCAGGGGTGTCGTTGTGGGCCGTCGTGAGCGCGCCCATGGCATCGAAGAAGGCCGAGAGTTCGGGCGTCTCCTCCTCCCCGCCACCGGCGAAGATGACGTCCTGCTTGCCCCAGGCGATCTGTTCCGCGCCGGCCCCGATGGCGTGGGCGCTCGTCGCACAGGCACTGGTGATCGAATAGTTCAGGCCGAGGATGCCGAAGGCGGTGGCGAGGTTGGCCGAGACCGTGCTCGACATCACCCGGGGGACGCGAAAAGCCCCGCAGCGGCGCACCCCCTTGGCGCGGAGAATGTCGACGCCTTCCACCTGGTTGAAGGGAGAGCCGCCGCCACTGCCGGCAATGAGGCCGGTGCGCGGATGACGCACGAGGTCTTCGGTCAGGCCGGCGTGCTCGATCGCCTGCCGCATCGCGAGGTAGGCCCACGCGGCCGCGTCGCCCATGAAGCGGTGGAGCTTGCGATCGATGCTCCCGAGGAGTTCATCGCGCTGTTTCACCGTGCCGGCGACCAGGCTGCGCATCCCTGCGCTCACGTAGTGCTCGTTGCGCTCGATCCCCGACAGGCTGCCGCGGAGCGACTCGAGGACAGAAGAGAGATCGTTGCCGATGGGCGAGATGATGCCCATCCCGGTGATGACGACCCGACGTTGCATATGACTGAAAGGGAGAAGGTGGAGCGTGTCCCGGAAAATTCCGGGAAAAAACTTGAAAGCGCTCGATAGAGGAGAGGCAGAGGCGTGCGTGCAAGTCCCTTCTGAAGAGGCCCCCGGGCCCGGTTCAGAGCTGCTGGGAATCGGAAAACAGACCGACGCGCAGGCCGCTCGCACTGTAGATCTGCTTGCCGTCGACGAGGACATGCCCGTCGGCGATGGCCATCTTCAGGCGTCCGGTGAGGAGGCGCTTGATGTCGAGGTGGTAGGTCACCTTGGCGGCGTCGGGGAGGATCTGGCCGGTGAACTTCACTTCGCCCACCCCCAGCGCCCGGCCCTTGCCGAGGTGCCCCGACCAGGCGATGAAAAATCCCACCAGCTGCCAGAGCGCATCGAGCCCGAGACAGCCCGGCATGACGGGGTCGCCCTCGAAGTGGCAGGCGAAGAACCAGAGGTCGGGCTTCACCTCGAGTTCGGCCTCGACGAGGCCCTTGCCGTAGGTGCCACCATCGGCTCTGATGTCCGAGATGCGATCGAACATGAGCATGTTCGGCAGGGGCAACTGGGCGTGCCCCGGCTCGAAGAGTTGTCCCTTGCCGCAGAGGATGAGTTCGTCGCGTTCGTAGGTGCTCTTGCGTTCGATCATGGACGAATGAGGTGACGATGGGCCGGGCAGGAAACGAGCTTTTTCTCCGCCGACAGAATGGCCCGGCCGAGCCGGCGGGCGTCCCTCGCGCGGCAGGGCCGCGAGGAGGCCCGGACGGCCTCTCGCGGGGATGGGTCAAATTGCCCTTGTGCGTCCTCCCGCTAAAACCAAGCTCTTGCGCTCTCTCCGGTCGTTCGCGCCATGAACTGGGAAATCCTCTTCGTCTTCGCCGTCCTCATCGCCGCCGTCGTCAGCTTTGTCTGGGAACGCGTCTCGGCCGACGTGACCGCGATTTCGGCCTTCGGCATCATTCTCCTCTTCGGCGCCCTGCCCTTCACCGAGCGCCTGCCCTCGATCCAGGACCTTTTCTCCGTCTTCTCGAGCTCCGCGCCGCTGACGATCGCAGCCATGTTCATCCTCAGTGCCGGACTGGAGAAAACCGGCGTCATCGAGGTCATCGCGAGCAGTCTGGGGAAGCTGGCGACACTCGGCTACGCGCGCATGCTCATCATCATGATCTTCGTCGTGGCGAGCCTCTCGGCGTTTATCAACAACACCCCCGTCGTCGTCATCTTCATGCCTGTCATCCTCAGCCTGGCGCGGCAGATGGATGTGCCGGCTTCGAAGCTCCTCATCCCCCTTTCCTATGCCTCGATCTTCGGCGGGGCCTGCACCCTCGTCGGCACGAGCACCAATATCCTCGCTTCCGACATCCTCGCGGCGAGCGGACGGGAGCCCCTCTCGATGTTCGAGATGTCGCGCCTCGGGGTGCCACTCCTCGTCGTCGGGGCGCTCTATCTCGTGTTTTTCGGGCGCCGCATCATGCCCGTGCGGCAGAGCCTGACCGCCATCCTCTCCGACGAGGAGCGCCGCGAGTTCCTCACCGAGGCCTACGTCCGCCCGGGCTCGACCCTCATCGGGAAAACGATCAAGGAGAGCGGCATCGCCAAGCAACGCGGGGTGCGCATCCTCGAACTCATTCGCGACGAGGTCGCCCTCAAGCAGGACATCAAGAGCATCATCTTCCGCGCCGGCGATCGCCTCATTCTCTCCTGCCGCCCCTCCGGCTTTGTCCAGGCCTCATCGGTCGACGGCCTGCGCCTCCTCGGCGAGGAGGAGACCGGTCTCGAGACGATCGCGGCGCACGAGGGCTCGATCGTGGAAGGCGTCATCGGCCCGCGCTCGAGCATCACCGGCCGCACGATCAAGGACCTCAACTTCCGCCAGCGCTTCCGCATGATCCTCATCGCGGTCCATCGCCGCGGGATGAACATGCGCGACAAGATCGAGACCCTGCCCCTCGAGGCGGGCGACACCATCCTCATGATGGGCACCGACCAGGCGAAGGATGAAATCCGCCGGGGCGACGACATCCTCCTCCTCGACCAGCCCCCCACCCCGGCGCGCAACATGCGGGCGAAGCGACCCATCGTGCTCGTCACGATGGCCGGCATCATCGGCACCGTCACCTTCGGTCTCCTCCCCATCGCAGCCGCCGCCATCCTCGGCGTCATCATCCTCTTCCTCTCCGGCGCGGTGAAGCCGAAGGACGGCTATGCAGCGATCGACTGGAGCCTGCTCGTCCTCATCTACAGCATGCTCGGGCTGGGCATGGCGATGGAGACGACCGGCGCCAGCCAGCTCATCGCCGAGAGTCTCATCGGCCTCACCGACATGGGCATCCCCGCGTCCTGGCAGCCCTACCTTCTCCTCCTCGCCCTCTACATCGTCACCAACGCCCTCACCGAGCTGCTCTCGAACAACGCCACCGTCGTGCTCATGACGCCGATCGCAATCGGCCTCGGAGCCACCCTCGGGCTCGATCCGCGCCCCTTTGTCATCGCCGTCTGCATGGCGAGTTCGGCCAGCTTCAGCACTCCCATCGGCTACCAGACCAACACCTACGTCTACGGCGTGGGCGGCTATCGCTTCGTCGACTTCGTCAAGGTCGGCGTGCCCCTCAACCTCCTCTACATGATCGGCGCCGTCATCCTCATCCCGCTGCTCTGGGGCTTCTAGGAGCTTGTCGGGCATGCCCACCCTGCTCCTCACCGCCTTCGGCCCCTGGGGCGAACAC
>JBKHAU010000189.1:0-5734 GCA_046542725.1 Opitutales bacterium | reverse complement strand
GCTGGTGGGCGCGTTTGCCGTCTTCCAGGGATTTGTCGTGCTCTTGCCGGTGCTCGACTGGCCGCTGCGCGGGATCGCCGCGCAGCTCTCGGGCTCGGCCCTGCATCTCATCGGGCGCACGATCGAACTGCGTCTTTACAACGCCACGATCGAGCCCGCCCTCGTCCTCGTGAGCGAGGGGCAGGAGTTTCTCGTCGCGCCGGAGTGCAATGGCTTTGGCGTCACCCTCTCCTGCCTGCTCCTCTCCCTTCTCCTCGTCCTCTATCGGCGCATCGCGCTCTGGAAAAAGCTCGGCACGCTCCTCTTCGCGGTCGCCTTCGGACTCTTTTCCAACGCGGTGCGCATCGTCGTCATCGTGCTTCTCGCCCCGCTGGTGGGGCAGGACAACTACTTCGTGATGCACGAGATCGTGGGCACGATGACCTACTACGCCGCCCTCATCGGCATCTGGTATTTCATCCATCGTCAGCGGACGACGGCGCCGACGAAGGCGGCGGCGCCGGTGGAGAGCCGGGCGGCAACAGCGCCCTGATCCAGTCCGGCAGCTTGCGCGGTCGCCCTCCCTCCCCCACCACGACATGACGGGTCCAGCCGTCACAAACGGCTGCGCCGGAATCCGCCTGGGTGACGGTATTGAAAAAACAAAGACGGCTGCGCCCATCCGCCTCAACCCGCACCGTCATGCGCAGAAGATCGTCGTAGACGGCCCGTCCGCGAAAGCGCACATGCGCCTCGACGACGGGCAGAAACGCCCCCCGCCGCTCCCACTCGACGTAGGGCAGTCCCATCGCCCGGCTCAGCTCCGAGCGCGCCGCCTCAAACCACTCCAGGGCGCGGGCATGGTAGTAGCTGTGCATCTGGTCAGTGTCGGCGTAGCGCACCCGGAAGGTGTAGCTCGTGGCGTGCAGCGGCATGGACGCAGTCTTGCGCAGCGCACCGCCCGGGCGAGGGGAAAAGCGGATCGGTCGGTGGGCGTGGTCGGGCATGGCTTTTACAACGGAGGCCACACCCTACCTGAGACCGGCGGGTAGGGCGCGGGCGTCCCCGACCCGCCGGGCGGTGGGTTGGTCGTGGTCTCGCGGAAGTATCGCCGCCCCCGCGCGTCCGGAGGCCGCGCCCTACCACGCCACACGTCGGCGCGTCCGTGACGCGCCGGGGCGGGAAGGCCGCGGAGGATAGTCCGAAATCCTTTCAGGCTTGCGCACGGGGCCGCAGACGCTGGCATTTTGGCCGATTCATGTCCGATCACGTCGCCGAAGTCCTTGTCACCGAAAAACAGATCGCGGCCCGCCTCGAGGCCCTCGGCCGCGAGATCTCGACGCTCTACGGGGACAGCGAGGAGCTTACTGTCATCGCGGTGGTGAACGGGGCGCTCGTCTTCACGGCCGACCTCATCCGCCATCTGTCGATGCCCGTCCGGCTCGACTGCATGCGCGTCTCGAGCTACCGCGACGACACCCAGCCGACGCAAGAGCCCGAGATCATCGACATGCTCCGGCTCGACCTGCGCGACCGCCACGTCCTCATCATCGACGACATCCTCGACACCGGACACACCTTTCAGCGGGTAATGGAGGAGATCCGGCGCCTGCAGCCGGCCTCCCTGCGCTTTTGCGCCCTCCTCGAGAAGACCGGCCGCCGCGAGGTCGAGGCCCGGCCCGACTTCGTCGGCTTCCACATCCCCGACGAATTTGTCATCGGCTACGGACTCGATTTCGCCGAACACTACCGCAATCTGCCCTACATCGGCGTCCTCAAGGCCGAGCTCCAGAATCCACCCGAGTGGCAGTAGGGGGAGCACCGGCTCGGGTCGGTGGGCGGAATCTCCCGGCCGCTTTAGGTGACGTTCTTGTTACGTTCGGGTCTCAATTCTGCTGTTGACCGTCCCGGCGCTTGACGAGCGACGGCGAATTCACACTCGTCGCGCCGGTAACACGCGATCCTCTGCCGTCACTCCTTCCAAGGCGGCGAGGGTCTCTCACACAATGCTTCCAAACGCACTATCCATGAAGCTGCTTACTCACTCATGGCGTGGCCTCTGCCTCCTTTTGGCGACCGCGCTCACTTTGGTTTCCCCTGCTTTCGGGCAGGGGATTACCTCGGCCAGCCTTTCCGGCCGTATCTCCGACATCGACGGACAACGCCTCGCGGGTGCCTCCGTGGTCGCGATTCACCAACCCAGCGGAACCCGGTTTGAGTCGACGACCGGACCCGATGGCCGCTACTTGCTCTCCAATCTCCGCACCGGCGGCCCATACACCGTCGTGGCCTCCGCGGACGGCTTTCAGCCAGTCGCGCAGGACCAAGTCTTCACCTCACTCTCGCGCACCCGTGAAGTGGACCTCCGCTTCACCGAGTCGTCTGAGGAAATCATCGAACTCGAAGCGTTCGTCGTCACGGGCAGTGGTCTCGGCGCGTTGGACTCGACCGCCATGGGGATCTCCACGAATGTCGACGAAGTGACGCTCGCCACCGCCCCGGTAGTGCGACGCAACCTCAACGACATTGCGCGCTTCAATCCGCTCGCCGCGATCACCGAAGACGACCGCAATGAACTCGCCATCGCCGGCCAGAACACCCGTTTCAACTCGATCATGATCGACGGGGTGCGGGTGAACGACCAGTTCGGCCTCGAGTCCTCGGGCCAGACGTCGCTCAACAGCCCGGTCTCGCTCGACACCATCGAACAGGTGGCGATCGAGGTCGCACCCTACGACGTGCGCCAGACGGGCTTCACCGGTGGGGCCATCAACGTCGTGACGAAGTCCGGCACGAACGCGATCGACGGCTCGGTCTACTACTACTTCTACAACGAAGACCTTCGCGGCGATGAACCCAACGGTGACAACGATCCGATCGAAGAAATCACGAAGGGCGTGACCCTCGGCGGACCCATCCTCAAGGACCGCCTCTTCTTCTTTGTCGCCTACGAGGAGTTCTCCCGTGAAGAGGCCGGCGGCTCGGCCTTCTACACCCCGGATCCCGATGCCCTCGCCGCCGTCGCCGCGCGCGGCTCCGAACTGGGTCTCGATTTCGGCAGCTTCGGGGCCGCTGGCACCCGCGAGACGACGGAGGACAAGCTCACCCTGAAGCTCGACTGGAACATCAACGACCTGCACCGCCTCGCCGTGAAGTACTTCTCCAACGAAGGGACCCTGCCCAACGTCGGCAACTTCGACGACTTCGGCGAAACCGCCCTCGACACCAACTTCTACACCCAGCTCAAGGACGAGGAGCAATGGTCTGCCCAGCTTTACAGTTCCTGGACGGACACCTTTACGACCGAGATCTCAGCCGGGTGGCAGAAATTTCGCCAGCCCACCACCTTTCCTGCCGCCATCCCGCAGATCTTCATCGACGAGTTTCCCGAGGATAACAACGGCGCAGGCTACTACGATGCCTCCAGCAGCGCAGGCGATTTCGCCGAGTTCTACATCGGCACAGAGCAGTTTCGACATGCCAACAACCTCGAGTGGGACACCTACAACTTCTCCGCGGCGGCCGATTGGCAGCTGGGCGGGCACTTCGTCACCTTCGGGGTCGACATGGAGCAGTCCGAGTTCGCCAACCTCTTCCTCGAGAGCGCTTTCGGGAACTTCAGCTACGACACGCTGGAAGACTTTCTCAACGATGAGCTGAGTGAAGGCCTCAACTCCTACCGCAATACGGGCGTCATCGGGGAAGACCCCGTGGCGCGACCCGACTACACCATCACGGGCCTGTTCGTGCAGGACGTCTTCGAGCCCATCGACCGTCTCAGCATTCTCGTCGGGGCCCGCCTCGACTTCATCACGGCGGATAACCAGCCGCCGACTGCCTTTACCGCGGATGGGGCGACCTTCGAGAGCGTGTTCGGCTACCCGAATAACTCGACGATCGATGGCGAGATGCTCTTCGCCCCGCGCCTCGGCTTCAACTATCAGCTCGACGACGAGGGCAGCACGCAGGTCCGCGGCGGCATCGGCCTCTTCGCCGGCCGCTCACCCGCGGTCTGGATCGCGAACGCTTTCACCAACAACGGCGCCACGACGAATCGCGTGACCTTCGACCCGGACTCCTTCTCCCTCGACGACTACGTCGCCAGCGATTTCGATCCGGAGAACCCGATCATCGAGATCGAGCGCGCCGCGGGCACTCCTGAAGTCAACGTGACGGAAGAGGATCTCCAGATGCCTTCTTCCTGGCGCGCCAACCTCGCTCTCGACCAGCGCCTCGGCGAGAGCAACTGGGTCGTCACCGCCGAGTTCCTCGTCACGGTCGTCAACGAGGCCCTCTGGGTGGAGAACGCCAACCTCAACCCCGCTGGCACCTCGCCCGACGGCCGCTCGCTCTTCGACGGCCTTATCGAAGAGGACTTCGACGACGTCTTTGTCCTGCGCAACACGAGCAAGGGCCACGCGGAGAACTTCGTCGTGCAACTGAGCAAGGAGTTCAGTGACAGCTGGTATTTCAACGCCTCCTACACCTACGGCAGTTCCCTGGACGTGAACCCCTTCACCAGTTCCCGCGCCAGCTCGAACTATAACAGCCGCGTTGTCTTCGAGCAGAATGTGGCTGAAGACGGGGTCTCGAACTTCGAGGTGAAGCACCGTTTCCTCCTTCGCGCGGGCTATGACTTCGAGTTCCTCGACGGCTGGTTCACCCGCGTGGGCCTGGTCTACGAAGGCCGCTCGGGCCGTCCCTACAGCGCCACCTTCGGCAACGACTTCAACGGCGACGGTATCTTCGGCAATGACGCCTTCTATGTCCCGACGGGCCCGAACGACCCGCTCGTGACCTTCTCCAGCGGCACCGACGTCGGCGCCTTCTTCGCCTACCTCGAGGAGCGCGGCTACATGGACTACGCGGGCGGGGCCGTCCCGCGCAACGCGAAGGACAACGAGTTCGTCCACCGCTGGGACATCAACCTCACCCAAGAGATTCCCCTCGGCTTCCAGGACCTGCGCTTCGAACTCTTCGCCAACTTCCTCAACGTGGGCAACATGCTCAACGACGAGTGGGGCCTCGTGGAAGAATATGGCTTCCCCTTCCGTGAGCGCATCGCCAACGGCCGCATCGTGAACAACGGCTCCCAGATCGAGATCGACTTCCGCGGAGGCGAAGAATCCGCCGTGCGCGTGGGCGCGCGTCGCTCGCGCTGGGCCATCATGGTCGGCGGCCGCCTCGAGTTCTAGGCACTCTACGTTTCTGGATACGCGGTGCACTACATCGCGCCTTCCTTTACCGGCCGGAGGTGACCCCTCCGGCCTTTTTGCGCACCGTCTCGTGGCATGCCCATGAGCAGGTCCGGAGTCCCCCGAGGTCCGGCGACCCCGCGCGTCTCCCGCTACGGGGCACTGTCCCCAGCGGTTCGCGGCGGAGGAGCGCGGTCACGGCGGCGAGCGCGCCAGGTGTTTCTCCGTCGCCCCGGTCGGTTGGGAACAACCGATCCTACCCGCGCCGCCACGCCGCCGTGCCGACGACACCCCACCCGGCGAGCAACGCCACGCCGCCGAGCGGGGTGATGGCGCCGAGCCAGGTCTGACCGGTGAGGCAGAGGAGGTAGAGCGAGCCGCTGAAGATGACGACGCCGGTGATCCACAGGCGGGATGTCCAGCGGCGCGCGCCCGCCCCGGGGGTCTCCGTTCCCGCGAGCGCGAGGGCGAGAAGGGCGACCGCATGCACGAGGTGGTAAAGGACGGCGGTCTCCCAGGTGGCGAGGCGGTCGGTGCGCGTGAGGAACTCCTCGAGGCCG
>JBKHAU010000188.1:0-5751 GCA_046542725.1 Opitutales bacterium | reverse complement strand
TCTCGAAGCGGTTGCGGGCGAGGCCGCGATCGAGCTGGTGAACGAGCGTTTGGGCGCCCTCGACCGCCTCGCCCACGACCTCGCGGTGAAGCCCGAGCAGGTCGCCGAGCGCTTTGCCTCTCTCAAGCAGCGCCTCACGGAGGCGGAGACCGGCCTCAAGCAGGCCAAGGCCAAACTCGCCCAGGCCCAGGCCGGTGCCGGAAGCGGCAACGCGGTGAAAAAGGTCGGCGAGATCGAAGTCGTCGCCAAGGTCCTCGACGCCGACAATCCCAACGACCTGCGCGCCCAGGCCGTCGCCATCCACAAGGGCCTGTCCAACGGCCTCGTCGTCGCCGGCGGCGTCTTCGGGGAAAAGGTCACGGTCCTCGCGATTGCCTCCGAGGCCGCCATCGCGGCCGGACACAAGGCCGGCGACATCATCCGCCAGCTCACCGCCGAGCTTGGTGGGAAGGGCGGCGGCAAGCCCGACTTCGCAATGGGCGGCGGGGCCGAACCCGAGAAGCTCGCCAGCGTGCTCGAAAGCTGGGAAGCTTCCCTCTAATGCCCCTCTCGACCAAAGAAAAAGTCCGCCTGCGCGGCGAAGCGATGCGCCTCAAGCCCGCGCTCAAAGTGGGCCGCGAAGGCTTCACCGAGGGCGTCCGCAAGCAGCTCGACGCGCTCCTTGCCCAGCATCCCCTCCTCAAGATCCGCCTCGAGATCGACGACCGGGCACAACGCGCGGCGGTCGTCGAAGCGATCGCCCCGGCGGTGGGCGCCGAATTCATCGGCGCAACGGGCAAGACGGCGGTCTTCTTCCGCGAAGGCGCAAGGCCCTCCTGAGGAGGCCGCCTCACGCGCGCCCATCCCCTCGCTGGCGACCGGGCCGGATCGCCTGTCGTGCCGACGACGAGGTCGATGATGCTCTCTCTCCCCGCGGCGTGTGTCGGCCTGGTTCGCTCCCTGCGCGAGGATCGGCGGGCGGCGTGTCGAAAGTTCCGCGCTCGAGCGCCGCGTCCTAAAGGGCGTCCCCCACGGTCAGCGGACGGCCGTTGTGGGCGGGACGAAGGGCGAGGAGAAAGGGACCCGCCGTCTCGGCCCATGTCTCAGCGTCAGGGAAACCGGCGGCCCCCTCGCCCCAGCAACTCCGCAGCATGTCGGTGTCGATGATGCCGGGGTTGAGCGGGATCGCGGCGAGACCCGCAGGCAATTCCTGCGCGAGGGCCTTGGTGAGGCCCTCGATCGCGTGCTTCGATGCACAATAGGGCGCGACCTGCGGAGAGGTGCTGCGCCCCCAGCCCGAGCTGAGGTTGACCACGATGCCGCGCCCCGCCGCGATCATTGCGGGGAGGAAATGGCGGAGGACGTTGGCAACACCCTTCACATTGACGTCGATGAGCTGATCGAACTCGGCGCGGGGAACTTCCCAAAGGGCGGCCGGCGCGTTGATCAGGGCGGCGTTGCAGACGAGCAGGTCGGGGGGCCCATGGGCCTCGAGGACGGCGCCGGCCCAGGCGGCGACCGAGGCATCATCCGAGACATCGACCCGGGCGAAAGCGTGCGGTGGAGAGTGGGCCGCCGCCAGTTCGGCGACCGCTTCCGCATCCCGTCCGCAACCAACGACGCGTTCGCCATGGTCCGCGAGCCAGGCAGTGAGGGCGCGCCCCAGCCCCCGGGTCGCCCCGGTCAAGACGATGGGTCTGCTCATGCCGTCAGCCTGTCGCCGCGGCGGACCTTTGCAAACGCGGAACGCGGTGACGCGCCTTCCTCAGGCCTCGCCCGGCAGGAAGATGAAAGTATAGGTTTCGCCCTCGAGGTCGACTTCGAGGCGAAGGGGCTCGCCACGCTGAAAGTCCTCGGGCCGCAGCTTGAGGAGGCCACCGCCGCTTTCACCCGGGGGGATACTCATGGGAATGACCAGGCTCGCGATCTCGCGCATCTGCTCGTCGCGTTGGACATTGAACTCGGCAGCCGCCGTGTTGGTGCGCTTGGCCCCTTCGATCTTGGCGATGGCGGCGCTGTTGTCCTGCCCGGCGGTGGGGCTGGCCCCGCCCGAGAGATAGACCTCGGCCTGCTGTCCGGAGTAGGCCTCGGCTTCGCGGTTGGCATCGGCCCGCACCATCGCGATGAGTTCGACCGGGGTGTAGAGATGGACCGGCGCGGTGCCAGAGGCCGCCCGCACCTTGGCCGGGTCGAGCACGACGGGGTCGTCGCCGCGGTTCTCGACGGCAAGGGCGAAGGTCGGGAGTTCCGCCGTCTCGCGCGAGTAACTTGGCGTGAGTAGCCGCACGGTGACGCGATGAGTGTGCTCGACCACGAGGTCGCCAGCGGCCTCGGCCTGGCCAGGCGCGGGGCGAAGAGTTTTGGAAGTGGCGCAGCCACCGAGGAGGGTCAGGGCGACAAAGGCCGCCACAGCCGCCGCACGGGAAGTTGAGGCAAGGGGCATGAGGAGCGGAATCATGGGGTTAGCGCAAAAGGCGGGCGGCGTGAACCGCCCGCCCGAAAAACGAAGACGACCGGCTCACTCGCCCGAGGGGACGGGCAAGGCGGTGGTGGTCGCGACCGGCCGGCCGAAGTCGGGCAGACCGTCCTCCGTCCAGGTAAACGGCTGGATGCGGGGCGTGCGGTCCATGTCGCAAGCGCCCTCGAGCGAATCGTTGGCGTGGTAGGCGATCCAGTCCTCCGTGCCGTCGGGCGACTTGAAGACCACGGCGTGGCCCGGGGCGAAGACCCCCGCCTCGTCGTCGCGCTCGAAGACCGGCTCGGGGTGCTTGATCCAAGAGTCGGCCTCGAGCGGGTCGCCCCCCGTCCAGGTGAGCAGGCCCAGCTTGTAGTTGGGACCCCAGCACGCACTGGCGGCGTAGACGAGATGGACTTCGCCGTCGCGATAGAGCGGATACGCGCCCTCATTGACCGTCCCTTCCTGGCGTTCCCAAGGCAGCTCGGGACGCGAGATGACGGTGTCTTCGCCGACCGTCGTCCAGGGGTTGGACATCTTTTTGATGGCGAGGTCCTGGGTCTCGTTCCACTCGCTGTAGACGGTGTAGAGCTCCCCTTCGAGCTCGACGATGGTGGCGTCGAGCGCATTCTGCTCGACGAGCTTGCCCTTGTAGGTGTAGGGGCCCATCGGGTCGGTCCCGACGCTCTCGATGACGTGCTGATACTGTGTATTGACAAAGTCATCACCGGCCGCGCCGCCGGTGAAGTAACCATACCAGCGGGGACCATTGGGACCATCGAGAAGGAAGAACTCGGGCGCCCAGTAGTTGCAGCAGCGCTCCGGATCGTCGTCCTGGAAAATCTGCACGGCGGGCGCGTCCTTCAGCTCGGCGATCGTCGGGGCCATGCGCATCGTGAGACCGACGTCGGCGTCGCCCCAGGTCGTGGCGGCAAGATAGTAGTTGCCCTCGTGATACGTGATCCAGGGGTCCGGGCCGCTGTTGTTGAGCGGGTTGGTGAAGGTCGCTCGATCCGCCTCGGCGGAGGCGGACGCCGGGGCGGCGTCCTCCGCAGGTTGGCAGGCAACGAGCAGGCCGAGGGAGAGAAGCGCGCCGAGGGCACGCCAGGAGGAGGATGTTTCCAGGGTCATGGGATGGATGGCGGTGGGGTGAGTGCGGCCGCAGAGGGGCCGACAACGATGACGAGGCCGAGGCAACTCCAGGGGGACAAGCGCCCCCTGATTGGACAGTTCGGTCAGCGGCGCGCGCGAGTCCATGACCGGGCGCCGTCCCCCGCCCCCTTACTTGACTGTCCTGTCCGAATGCGGTGGCCAACCACGACGACAAAAGAAACACTGACATCCTTGTCAGAGACCAGTGCTCCTCCTCCCCCCCTGATCATGAAACTGCGTCGCCCCCCAGAAATCCCCACCCGTAGTGTCTTTCCCTCGACCGATGAGGGCGGGTGCCCCGGAAGGCCGTTCGTCCCCGCGGGAGAACATCACCTACTTCCTCAACGAAGTGGAATCCGGTCGGGCTCACGCCTCGGAGGAACTGCTTCCGCTGGTCTACGATGACCTGCGGCGTCATGCGGCGCGGCGCATGGCGCACGAGCCCTCGCACCAGACGTTGCAGCCGACGGCGCTCGTGCATGAGGCGTGGCTGCGGGTGATTGGCCGCGGCCAGCGCTGGGAACACCGCGCGCACTTCTTCGGGGCGGCGGCGGAAGCGATGCGGCGTATCCTCATCGACAACGCTCGGCGCAAGGCCCGCCAGAAGCACGGCGGAGGGCAGGAGAGGTTATCGCTCGAGCAGGTCGATCTTGCCAGCGCGGACCGCGAAGAGCGTCTTCTGCTCATCGACGAGGCACTGGGTCTGCTGGAGAAGGAAGACCCGGAGAAAGCGCGCATCGTCGTCTTGAAATTTTTCGGCGGCCACAGCAACCAAGAGGTGGCGGCGATGCTCGCGGTGAGCGAGCGGACGGTCGAACGCCACTGGTCCTACGCGAAGGCCTGGCTCTATCAGCAGATGCACGTCGAAAAGGTGAGCTGATGCCCACGATCCTCCCGCGCGAGGAGCGACTCTTCGAGCAGGCCCGCCTCCTCCCCACAGCCTCCGAACGGGAGGCTTTTTTGACGCGTGCCTGTGGAGCCGACGAGTCCCTGCGTGCCCACCTCCGCTCACTCCTCGCGCTGCATACGCAGGCCGAGTCCTTCTTTTCGGAGGGGGCCTCGCTCCTGGGGCACTCCCCGACGGTGAGCGAATGGCGGCGTCACTCGCTCGAAGTCGGGAAGCGCGGAGGCGGCGAGCGGCAGGTGGGGGAGCGTATCGGGCGTTACAAGTTGATCGAGCCGATCGGCGAGGGCGGCTGCGGGATCGTCTACCTCGCCCAGCAGGAGGAACCGGTCCGTCGCCACGTGGCCCTCAAGATCATCCGCGTGGGGATGGAAACAAGCAGTGTGATCCAGCGCTTCGAGGCCGAGCGCCAGGCCATCGCGATGATGGACCACCCCAACATCGCGCGCATCTTCGACGCCGGGGAAACGGACTGCGGGCTGCCCTTCTTCGTCATGGAGTATGTGCGCGGGGTGCGCCTGACCGACTACTGCGAGGAGCATCGCCTGAGCCTGCGCACGCGGCTCGAGCTTTTCATCCAGGTTTGCCACGCGATCCAGCACGCCCACCAGAACTGCATCGTGCATGGGGACATCAAACCCTCCAACATCCTCATCGCGCAGCATGACGGGGTGGCGCTGCCAAAGGTCATCGATTTCGGCATCTCCAAGGCGACGGAATCGCGCCGCCCGGAGAAGCACCCCCACGTGACCGTCGCGCAGCTCGTAGGCACCCCTGCCTACATGAGTCCCGAACAGGTCGAGATGGGTGGCCTCGAGATCGATACGCGGAGCGATATCTACAGTCTCGGCGTCCTGCTCTACGAGCTGCTCACCAGTTACACCCCACTCGACGGCCGGGCCCTCGCCAACGCCAGCCACGAGGAGGTGCAGCGGATCTTTCGCGAGCACCATCCCGTGCCTCCCTCCTGCCTCCTGCAGCGCCTCACACCCGAGGTGCGGGAGCACCTCGCGACGACACGCCGACTCTCTCCGCCACGCCTTGGGCGCCTCCTCCAAGGCGACCTCGACAGCATTGCGATGAAGGCCCTCGAGACGGACCGGCGCCGCCGCTACGAAACCGCTGATGCGTTTGCCATGGACGTGAGGCGGCATCTTGCCAACGAGCCGGTGATGGCCCGTCCCTCGAGCTGGGTCTATCGCACGGGCAAGCTCTTCCGACGCAACCGCGGGACGTTTTTCGCCACCGCGATGGTGATGAC
>JBKHAU010000187.1:0-5768 GCA_046542725.1 Opitutales bacterium | reverse complement strand
ACGAGACAGAGTTAGAGATTGAAAGCCCGTGCCTTGAGCACGGGCTTTCTTTGTATTCAGCCTAGGAATGTGGAGCCGCGGCATTGCAAAGTGCCAGGAGCACGCGCACACGCTCTTGCACTATGCAATGCAAACTGCATGATTTTCGGGCCTCTTTTCGCCTTAATGGCGGCTTTTTGCACGGAAGAGCCCAGTCCTGCCGCCGCTGCGCAAGAATCTGAGGCAATTCGGCAACCCAGACGCTAGAAGATACCCCACATGCACATTTTGATCGTCGACGACGAACGCAACATTCTCCGCACGACCTCGATCGCCCTCCGCACGATGGGGCACGAGACCGAGGTGGCGGAGAACGGATCCCAAGCTCTCTCCCGGATTCGTGAACACCCCATCGACGCCGCCTTTCTCGACCTCCGCCTGGGGCGAGAAAGCGGAGTGGACGTGCTTCAGAAGCTCAAGTCCGAGCAGCCCGAGTTGCCCATTATCATCATTACTGCCTTCAGCACGGTCGAGAGCGCGGTCGAGGCGATGCGGTTGGGAGCCTATGACTACATCAACAAACCCTTTGTGCCCGAGGAGATACGCCAGATCCTCGGGCGCCTCGAGCGGGACTTGAAGATGCGCCGTCGGGTCGACCAACTCGAGTCCGAGATCAAGGAGAGCAGCCCCGAGGTGCGTCTGCAGTCGGAGGACCCGGCGATGCGGGCGACTTTCGAGATGGCCTTTCGTGCGGCCCCTTCCGACGCGAGTATTCTTCTTTTGGGGAAGAGCGGCACGGGCAAGACCGTCCTCGCCCGGGCCATCCACGAGCGCAGCCAGCGGTCGGAACTCCCCTTCGTGACGGTGCACTGCCCGAGTCTCTCGCGCGAACTGCTCGAGAGTGAACTCTTCGGGCACGTCAAAGGGGCGTTTACGGGCGCGGTGCAGGAGACCTGGGGCAAGGTCGCGGCGGCCGACGGAGGGACGCTGTTTCTCGATGAAATCGGTGAAATGCCGATGGAACTCCAGCCCAAGCTGCTGCGGCTCCTGCAGGACCGCGAGTACGAGCGGGTGGGGGACTCGCGGGTGCATCGGGCCAATATCCGGGTCATCTCCGCGACGAATCGTGACCTACGCGAGAGCGTGGCGGACGGCAGCTTCCGCGAGGACCTGCTCTATCGGTTGAACGTCATCACGGTGAGCATGCCTTCGCTCGTCGACCGAACCGGAGACATCATGCCACTGGCGGAGGGCTACCTCGAGTTCTTCCGCAGTGCGATGGGCAAGAAGCGGGAGTTGCGCTTCAGCGACGCGGTGCGCGCCGCCTTCATGCGCAGCCCGTGGCCGGGGAACTTGCGCGAGATGCGCAACGTCGTCGAACGCGCTGTGATTCTTGCGCGGGGCGAAGAGATCGAACTGGAGGATCTTCCCGGGGGCTTTTGTCAGGACGAAGAGTCGCCCCTGCGGCCGGGCCAGCAGGTCACCCTCGACGAATTGGAGGAAGAGCACATCCGGCGCGTCCTGGCCCACGCTTCGAGCCTCGACGAGGCCGCCCGCATCCTCGGGATCGACACCGCCACGCTTTATCGCAAACGCAAGCGGATGGGGTTGCTGCGGTGAAGACGAAGAGTCTCAGGACGCGGTTTGCGGTCCTCCTCCTGCCGCTCACCTTCCTGACGATCCTGATCGCCGCGTTTTCCATCGCGGTCATCCGGTATCTCGTCGCGGAGTTGCCGGAGCGCTCCGTCGAGCTGACCTTCGCTCAGGAGCTGGAGGGCCTGGCCGACTCGTTCAACCTGCTCAACGACACCTTTCAGCGGGTAGCCGATGACCGCGAACGCTTCGTCGAGACCTTTGCGTTCGAGTTTCCTCTCCTCGAGCGATTGGACAACTCGCTCGCCGCGGCCGGCATTTACGACCGCCTCCCGGCTCTTGAGGAAGAGATGCGCGAACTTCTCCACGAAGGTGAGGCCCTTCGGCGGGGAGGACCGAGCGATGAGCGCATTGCACGGTGGCTCCAAGCGGCAGACGAGCTGCGGCGCACGGCGAACGAGGCGGTCGACGAGTTCGATGCCGACATGCTCGCGCAGGTCGCCGAGGTACAGCGGCAGGCACGGGTCGCGACCTGGACCCTGGGTGTCGGCATGGTCATCGGGCTGCTCCTCACCGGCATTCTGGCCTACCGCCTCGGGGCCCGTGTCCTCCAACCGATCGAGACCTTCATCGACTCGGCCCGGCGCATCGGCACCGGGGACGAGATCGGGACGGTCATTTATGAAGGCAATGACGAATTTGCCTACCTCGCCCAGGCCTTCAGTGAGATGTCGGCACGGCTCGAGAGCTACCATCGACGGCTCAACAAGAAGGCACAGATCGAGCGGGATCGCATGAGTCGCCTTCTCGAGCACCTGCCGTTTCCCGTCCTCTTCTTCAGTGCCTCGGGTGAGCAGGTCGTCACGAGCAATTGCGCCGGTTCGAGGCTTCTCGAGGCTCCGGAGATTGCCGGCACCTTGCTGGTGGCCGAGGTGGCGGAGACCGGCAAGGCCCGCTCGCCAACCAAGCTCGATGCCGCCGTCTTCCTGCACGCCCACAACGACGAGTTGGCCTTTCTGCCCCGTGCCTTTCCCCTCAGCATCGGCGACGAGACGGAGCGGGGCGTCGTTCTCGTGCTGATCGACGTGACCAAGATCCGCCTCTCAGCCGACCTGCGTTCCGATCTCATCGCGATCATCAGTCACGAACTGAAGACGCCCCTGACAAGTGCGCGCGTGGCGCTTCACGTGATCCTCGACGAGTCCAGGGAGGCGCTCACGGCGGAGCAGCGTGAACTCCTCGAAACCGTTCGTGGAGAGATCGAGAGACACCTGCGCACGATCGAGAACCTGCTCGACCTGAGCATGTTACAGAAGGGAAGCCGGGACCTCGCACGGCGCCCGGTGGCGGTCCATGAGCTCCTCAGCCGGATCGACGCGGACTGGCGGGGCCCGGCCCGAGAGAAGCGTGTCGAACTGATTTGGGAATGGACCGGGAAAGACAACGAGATCGAAATCGACCCCATTCGCTTCCGCATCGCGCTCGGCTGTCTCCTCGCCAATGCCCTCCGTGCTTCCCCGGAGGGAGGGCGCATCTACTTGCGTGTGCTGGCAGCGGAAAATCCGCTCCGAGTCGAGGTGATCGATGAGGGAGAGGGCATCCCGGAAATGTTCCATGAGACGGTTTTCCACCGCTTCTTCCGCCTTCCGGACGACCGGCATGCCGGAGAGGGTCTGGGTCTTTCCGTGGCTCGCGAGATCGTGCGGGCCCATGGCGGCGACATCTCGCTGCGCTCCGCGCCCGGAGAGGGGTCGGCCTTCGAGATCGCTCTGCCCGGGGCCGTCATGATTTCAGCCGACTCGCCCTGAGAGGAAGTCGTCCCCGCCTGCCCCGGACTGCCTCGAGGCAACGATGCCGACGATGCCGACGATGCGCCCGATTGCTCGTGTCCACCAACGCCTTGCAAACGCCGAAAATGACTTTTCGGGTCCAAGCGATGACGGTGAAACTCGGGTAACCGACCTTCGCGACGCTTCTCGGAAGCTCTCCCCTTGCTTCGGGGAAGAGCCGGGGCGCCCTGCTCACCCCAAGAGATGGGGTGGCGTCATCCTGGGCTGCACACCGCTCAGTGCTGGTGGCCGCCGGGGCCGTGGGCGTGGCCGTGGGCGAGTTCTTCCTCGGAAGCTTCGCGCACCTCCACGACGTCGACGGCAAACTTGAGGTCGACGCCGGCAAGCGGGTGGTTGGCATCGAGCGTCACGACATCGTCTTCGATTTTCATCACCCGCACGACCATCGGTCCGTTCGGTCCCTCGGCCTGGAACTGGGCTCCGGGCTCGATCTTCGCCTCGGCGGGGAACTGGCTTCGCTGGGCGGGGATGGTCTTGCTCGAGTCGTGCTCGCCGTAGCCTTCCGCCGCCGGGACCGTGACCTCGAGGGAGTCCTCGGCGGTCGAGCCCGCAATGCGTGTCTCGAGCCCCGGGATGAGGTTGCCGTGGCCGTGGAGGTAGGTGAGCGGTTCGCGACCCCGCGAGGAATCGAGCACCTTGCCCTCAGGGTCGGTCAGCTCGTAGTGAATGGTGACAATACGGTCTTTGGCGATTTCCATGCCCAAACCTGTTCGCAGGTGCTGTTCCAATCAAGGGTCGAATCGGCTTTGGGCCAGGGAGACAGCCTCTACGCCAGGCGGGCGAGGGCCTCGGCGGCGGCGCCGTAGCGGAGATTGTAGCGCGAATGATAGACACTCTTGGCTCCGGCCACGCCGAGGATCGCTTCAAGGATGGCGAAGCCGACAGGCACGATGTCGGCCCGCGGAAGGGGAAGCCCGGGAAGGGCGCAACGGGCCGCCCAGTCGAGCGTCTGG
Source organism: Opitutales bacterium (assembly GCA_046542725.1). GTDB lineage: Bacteria > Verrucomicrobiota > Verrucomicrobiia > Opitutales > Oceanipulchritudinaceae > CAWVVV01. Next base: position 1,393 of record JBKHAU010000187.1, on the reverse strand, counting down.
AGCTGCTCGAGCCAGCTTTCAAGGTTGTCCCGGGGAAGTTCGGGGGAGACCTCCGGGAGGGTGAGGCCGGCCTGATGGGCCCGCATCGAGCGCCAGACCGTGACGATGCCCCCCGTGCCCACGAGGGGAGCGGCGAGAGGAAAGGCCGAAGCCTGCACGGCCTCGCCGACGAACCGGCTCAGGGCGCGCATCTCTCCGGCCTGGAGGGGCTGGCGGGGGTCGCTGACAAAGCGCTCCGTGAGGCGCACGGTGCCCAGTTGAAGGCTGGTGGAAAATCCCACTTCGCCGCCCTGCACCTGAATGAGTTCGAGACTCCCACCGCCGAGGTCGGCGACGCAGAAAGAGTCGAGTTCGACCAGAGCGGGGTCTTCGAGAATGCCGCGCCCGATAAGGCGGGCTTCCTCCGTCCCCGTAAGGACCTGCAGGGTGCAGTCGGTGCGGTCGTAGACAAGCTTGGCAAACTCCTCGCGGTTATGCGCGTCCCGCACCGCGGAGGTGGCGTAGACGTGGATCTCGGCAAGGGGACCGCGCTGGTCGCATTCGGCGACGAGCTGCCCCACCGCATCCGAGCCCTCGTCGAGGGCGGCCGTCGAGAGCAGGGGCTCGGCCGCGTCGATCCCGTGGCTGATTCGCACCGGGAGAGTGTTTTCGTAGAGGGCAACAAGGCTGCCGTTGGGGTTGCGGCGGGCAACGAGGCATTTGATCGAGTTGCTCCCGACATCGATGATGGCGACGCGTTTCATAAGGCAAAACCGGGTTTGGCGATGAGAAGGACAAATTCTCCCTTGGCGCTGCCCGCGCGCAGGCGCTCACGCACCTCGGAGGCAGGGCCGGTGAGCACCGTCTCGTGCAGCTTGGTCAACTCGCGCGCGAGGCAAATGCAGCGCTCGGGGCCGAGAACGGCGACGATCTCATCGAGGAATTTGTGGATGCGATGGGTCGATTCGTAGAAAATGAGAGTCGCTTCGCTCGCGCGGTGCGCCTCGAGATGGCGGCGGCGCGCGGCGGACTTGGGCGGCAGAAAGCCAAAAAAGGCAAACTGGTCGGTCGGCAGCCCGGAGACCGCGAGGGCCGCGGCAAAGGCGGTCGGTCCCGGCACGCAATGCACCGGCAAACCGCGCGCACGACAGGCCCGGACGAGGCGGAATCCAGGGTCGCTGATCGCGGGCATGCCTGCGTCGGAGACGAGCGCAATGCGCTGCCCGGCCGCGATGGCGGCGGCGAGTTCGTTGCTCAGGGCCTCCTCGTTGTGCTCATGGAGCGGACGAAGGGGTGGGCGGGGAACCTCCTCACGGGCAAAGAGGCGGGCCGTCACCCGCGTGTCTTCGCAGAGCAGGAGATCGACCTCGGTCAGGACCTCGTCGAGCGAGTGACCGCCATCGCGAGCGGTCTC
>JBKHAU010000186.1:0-5813 GCA_046542725.1 Opitutales bacterium | reverse complement strand
CGAGGCGCGGTAGAAGTAGCGGTAAGGCTGCTCCCACGGGTCGAGCAGCACGTCCGCCTCACCCCGCCCCGGCGCGCTCGCCGGCGACTCGCCGGCCGCGACCTTCACAAAGCGGAAGGAGAGAGGCTCGAAGAAGGCGCGCGGCGCGCTTTCGGGGGGCAGGCGGGAGCCGTCGGGCAGGCGCTCCCCACGCAGGGCCGCCGCGAGGACAAGCGCGCCATCTTCCCCGGCGGGCACCCAGGGATAGTCGCCCCACTGCGCACGATAGCGCTCGAGGGCCTGCGCGAGCACCGCCAGTTCCCCCGTCGCGCGGCTGCGCCGGGACTGTTCTTGCGAGGCCCCGCGCACGCTCAAGGCGATGGACGCGAGGATCCCCAGCACCGCCATGGCGACGAGCACTTCGAGGAGCGTAAAGCCAGTGCGGCGGGTTCCACGCAAGAAAAACATAACGCTTTTAATGAGAGGCACGCCTGGCAATTGTCAACCCCGCAACCCGCTCCCGGCCGAGTGCCGCAATCCCCCGCCCTTGCGGGTTGACAGGCTCTGCTCCACCTTGCTTGATCGAAATTTCGCGGAGACGCACTGCCGCGCTCCGTACCCCCAAGGCTGTCCCGGAAGCATTGCCCGGATACTGTCGCACACCATGCCTCAGACGGGGGCGTCCCACCTTGGCACTCACGCATTATCGTACCGATGAGCAACGACGACTCGTCGCCGACCGAAATTGAGGTCCGCGGCATTTTTGAACCTGGAAACCAGAAGAACGGCTCCCTCCTGCAGGACAAGTATCGAGGCAAGTCCCGGCCGAGCGACCCCTTTGTTCCCCGTGAGCTGATCCGTCGTTTCAAGCTCAAGCGCGGCAGTCTCGTGACGGGCAAGGCCCAGTCCGACAGCCGTTTCCCCAACCCGAAGCTGCGCTTCATCGAAACCATCGACGGGCTTTCGGTCGAGGACCGGCGGCAGGCCCTCGCCTTTGAGCAGCTCACCACGATCACCCCCGACAGCTGGCTGCGCCTCGAGCGCGAAGGAGAAGCCAGCATGACGACACGCGTGATCGATATTTTCTGCCCCATCGGCAAGGGCCAGCGCGGTCTCATCGTCGCTCCTCCGCGTACCGGCAAGACCACGCTGCTGCGTGACATCGCGCTCGGCGTCGACGCCAACCACCCGGAGTGCGAGATCATCATGCTCCTCGTCGACGAGCGGCCGGAGGAAGTGACCGATCTTGCCCGCACCATCCCCGGACGCCTCTTCGCCTCCTCCAACGACGAGAATGCGAAGAGCCACCTCTACACCGCCGAACTCGCCATCGACCACGCCAAGCGACTCCTCGAAGGCGGGCGGGATGTGGTCCTGCTGATGGACTCGATCACCCGCCTCGCCCGCGCCTACAACTCGGCGAAGAGCGGCAGCGGGCGCACGATGAGCGGCGGCCTCGACATCCGCGCGCTCGAAAAGCCGCGCCAGCTCTTCTCCGCCGCGCGCAACACCGAGGAAGCCGGCAGCCTTACGATCATCGCCAGTGCGCTCATCGAGACCGGTTCGCGCATGGATGACCTGATCTTCCAGGAGTTCAAAGGCACCGGCAACATGGAGATGGTGCTTGACCGCAAGCTCGCCGATCTGCGCATCTGGCCTGCGATCAACATCGCCTCCTCCGGCACCCGCCGGGAGGAACTTCTTCTCCCCGAGTCCATCCTGCGCAAGTGTCACCTCTTTCGCCGCGCCCTCACCTCCTACCGGACGGAAGACGCGACCGAGACTGCCATCGAACGCCTCGCCAAGACCACGACCAACGAACAGTTCTTCAAGCTTCTTGACGTGTAGCTTGACGAACTTGCTCCCGATCGCTCCAAACTCGCTCTCTGAACGCCCTTCCCGTCCTTCATCCTTTCCACCCGTGAAAGAATTTGACTTGTCGGGCGACCCAATCGCTCCTTAGCTCCCCGCCTTTTTTCGTAATGCAGAACTTCGCGGATCAGTGCCTTGACATGGCGAGAGCCATGCTCGCTCACAACCTGAATTCCATTAGCGCCGACGGCACGATCCAGCCTGTCCCGGGGGAAGACCCCCGCCAGGATGAATCCGGCCATGCCGCTCTCGCGCTGGGCGAGTTTTACCGGGCGACCAACGAGACGAGTTTTGAAGGAGCCGACCTCGTCGATCTCGCGGCGCGCTGCATCACGGCACAGTCCTTCGCCGACGAGGAAGCGGAAAACGGGCTGGGTTACGCCGCGCTCGGGCTCCTCAGCTTCGGCCCCGCAAAGGAGCGCAACGCCGTCTGGGAACACCTTCTCGACCCGACCCGCGAGCAGCTCGACCGCCGTCTCCTCGCCCGCTCGGACTACGACGACCACTTCCAGGCCTTCAACATCGCCAAGGCGGTCACCCGCTACAGCATGGGCCTGTCGAAAAAGGACGAGACGGGCCGCCTCATCGACCGCTACGTCGAGCGCATCGAGAAACAGAGTTCGGCGGGCTATTTCGACGACAGTGCGGGCGTCGGCGTGGGTGGCGCCTTCGACCTCTACGGCCCGATGTGTCTTGTCTTCATCCGTCAGGCGCTCCAGTTGCACGGCAACATCCATCTGCGCGACCGCAAGCTCCCGAGCCTGCGCACGACGGCGGAAAAATACATCAAGCTCCTCCCCCACATCGTGCGCAGCGATGGGCTCGGCTGGAGCTACGGCCGTGGGATCGGTGCCTACGGCCAGATGCACTGCATCTCGCTCACCCTCCAGACGATGCGCGACGGCTGGATCGCGGACGACAAACGGCCCCTTTACTTCGACCTCCTGCGCAAGCTTTTCCAGTTCTTCTTCATGACGTACCTCGACCAGGAGAACGGGTTCCTGGTCATTCGCGACGCCGAGCGTGTGACGCAGGACCAGCACACCACCCGCATGGCCAACTTCGACGGCGTGCGCTACCTCTGCCAGTGGTCCCGTCTCGCCCGCGCGATCGGCGGCTCGATGGACGCCCAGGCGCCCACCCTGCGCAACGGTGGTCGTTGGATCTCCTTCGACAAGTCGAACAAAAAGGAGCAGGGCCTCTTCCTCTATCAAGATCCGGCGAGCAATCTGCAGGTGCAGATTCCGCTCGTGGGCAACAGCAAGCGCGGCACCGCCGACAGCCTCGCCTTCCCCCACGCTCCCGGGATCTTCGATTGGCCGGCCGACGCCTATCTACCCATCATGGTCCCCGAGTTGAAGTTCGGCGACAAGCGCATCGTGCCCTGCTTCTACGGCAAACGCTGCGTCACCGGCATGGGCATGCGGCAGAGCTTCTACTTCCGCTACGAGCAACCCGAGCTCATCACCGTCGACGAGCAGATCGTCTCCGGCCTCGGCAGCGCCAAGGTCGCCTGGACCTTCTCCGGCGGTAAACTCACGAGCGAATTCACCTTCACGGTGAAAAACCCCGTCACCTGCGACTCCATGCGCTACATGCTCGCGATCGGCGGGCCGCACTCCGAGAAGCACGTGCCGATGACTTACATGCTGGGGGCCAACGGCCTCGGCTGCACCGTCGTGAAGGATGACTTCCACGCCCAGTGGCAGGACACCGACGTGGTCACGGACGAGCCGGCCTACCGCACCTATTGGGGTAACCTGCACTACCTCCAGACGCTTGTGCGCGACCACCCGCTGAACATGCGCCCGGGCCAACAATATAAGCTCGTCATCTCGTTTGAGCCGGATATCGCTTTGCTCGATTCCTGATCACCCTCTGCTTTCTTCTGTCCAGTCTATGAGATTGCTCAAGTCTCCCCTCGCCCCCCTCGGATTGTGTACCGTCACAATGGGGGCGGCGGCCTCGTTGATTTTGCACCCTATCGTCGGCCTTGGGGCGATGGCGTTCGGAGCGTGCCTTTTCTTCCCGGATTGCGTCGAGCGCACCGAGGGGCAGGACGACTGACCGGCCCGGCACGGCGGACTTTTCCAGCCACGGCCGGCGTCGCCGGCGTTTCGCCTGATCATGCACACCGCCCGCATCATCCCTTGTCTCGACGTCACCGCCGGACGCGTCGTCAAAGGCGTGCGCTTCGAGGAACTGCGTGATGCCGGTGATCCCGTCGAAATCGCAAAGGCGTATGAGGCCCAGGGGGCCGACGAACTGGTCTTTCTCGATATCACCGCTTCGAGCGATGAGCGCTCCATCATGCGTGAGATCGTGGAGGCGACCGCGGCCCAGTGCTTCATGCCGCTGACGGTGGGGGGCGGCCTGCGCACCGTCGACGACATCCGCGCGATGCTCAACGCCGGGGCCGACAAGGTCAGCCTCAACACCGCCGCCGTCCTTGACCCCGAGCTCATCCGTGCCGCCTCCGAGCGTTTCGGCAACCAGTGCATTGTGGTCGCAATCGACGCCAAGCGCCGGCCCGATGGCGCCTCCTGGGAGGTCTACACCCATGGCGGACGCAAGCCCACCGGGCTCGACGCGGTCGCATGGGCCCGCCAGGTCGAGCGCCTCGGCGCCGGGGAGATCCTCCTCACGAGCATGGACGCCGACGGCACGAAGGACGGCTACGATGTCGCCCTCACCCGCGCCATCAGCCGTGCGGTCGAGATCCCCGTCATCGCGAGCGGCGGGGCGGGCAATGCCGCGCACATGGTCGAGGTGCTTCAGGAAGGCGAAGCCAGCGCCGTCCTCGCCGCCTCCATCTTCCACTTTCGCGAGCTCACGGTGGCTGAGACCAAGCGCACGCTCGCGGCCGCCGGAGTGCCCGTCCGCCCGGCCTGAGAGGGGCCTCCCGACCCGCCCCGCGGAGGTTTGACAGGGGCGGGAGGATGGCGAGCATGCAAGGCATGTTCCGGGGCCGTCGCTGCTTTTTTCTGCTCCTTTGCGGAGGGCTTGCGCTTCTTCTCGGAGGACCGTCCATATCCGCTCAGGAGCGCTCGCGCGCGTGGGTCCTGGACCGCTATGTCGAGGCCATGGGCGGGCGGGCCAATCTCGCCCGCATCCGCTCCGTCGTGGTGGAAGGCAATGTCCTGCTCGAATCGGGCGACAGCCTCGCGCTCAAGGTCATGAAAAAACGGCCGAATCTCGTGCGCACGGTTCTGGGCTATCCCGACGGCTCTCGTCTGACCACCGGCTACAACGGAGAAACCGCCTGGCAGCAGGAGACCTCCCTTCACGGCACCCGGTTGGAACACCTCGAGATCGACGAGTTTCATCCCATCGTGCGGGAGGCCCAGCTCGAGTCCCCGCTCGCCGCCGCGGGCTTCAACAGGGATTGGATCGAGTACCTCGGCGAAGTCCACATCGAGGGGAACCTCCGCTGCCATCACCTTCGCGTGAGCTGGCCGCAGGGCGCCAGCGTCGACTACTACATCGACGTCGAGACATTCTTCGAGCGCAAGACGGTCAAATCAGAGCCGCTCCCCGACGGCTCCGTCGCCACCACCGAGATGTTTCCCAGCGACTTCCGCTTTCACCAGGGTGTCGTCTTTTCCCATCGGGTCGTGGTGCGGGCGGACGGCGGAGACCGCTCCGAGCTCAACGTGCGCGAGATCCGCATCAACGAAGGCATCGTCGACTCCCTTTTCCGCATCCCCGAAGGCGCCAGCGTCAGCGCGGACCAGCCCTTCGGCGCAGCAGGGCGGTGACGAGTGCCAGCTCCTGCACCCGCAGCAGCGCGCAGCTTCCGAAATAGGCACCCACCCCCAGGAAAACCCCTCCGCCGACGAGGAGAAACGGCCGCCAGTGGTCCTCCGGCAGGGAGGCCCCCATCCATCCCTGCCACGCCATCACGACCCCCGCCATGACGGCGCAGGCGAGGGCCATGCGGGCAAGGCTCCCGAGGGCCGCGC
>JBKHAU010000185.1:0-5824 GCA_046542725.1 Opitutales bacterium | reverse complement strand
GCCAGCGAGTGCCCTCTGGTCGGTATGGAGCCCGAGCAGGCAGGCGTCGTAGCCGAGTTGCCCGTAGGCTTGCGCAGTGTTCGCGGCCCAGATGAGGCGCGCTCTTCCGACCGTCCAGAGGGGGTCGCCCAGACGCGGAACGACGAGCACCCGTGGGCGGCGTGTAGGCCCCGTTGGTTTGGCGGGAGTAGCGCTCAAGCGGGTCATGATGACGGGCTCAGGTTCGACCTTGCCCTCGCAATGGCCGGGCCGGGCATGTGCTTGGCGCCCGTTGTCCCGGATATCGAAATGTGACGGTTGCGTGAACGGATGGGGGCGTCGGTTGGTTTGGACTGAAACACGGCGGAGCTGAAGGGTGGTTGGATTGAAGGGAGGCGGTGCGGGCCCTTCCTAATCCTTCAAACGCAAGTGGGATGCCAACCTGGCAAGGTCCTGTCAAGGGCAGCAGCCGACCGAACGGAAGGATGCAAAGCGCTGAGGGGTCGAAGAAAGTGTTTGCGATAGAGGAGGATAGGAAACAGATCGAAGCCTCCATGGGCTGGTTGATGGTGAATTGCTGGGCACTATACCCGGGAAAACGCGCAACTGGTCGGCCAGATCGAGGGGATGCACGAGGCCTTTGACTTGCCGCACCGAGGGCGGGAGGATGCCGCGATGACGCATGAACCGCGCACCGACGGCGAACAAACGGCGGCCGTCTCGCCTTGGCTTTCCTGGTGGTTGATCGCCGCGAGCGCCTTTCTGGCGGCCTACGTGCAGACGAATCTCGCATGGAACCATTTTCACCGGGGAGCGCCTGTGCTCGATCCGGTTGGATGGTATCTCGCCCTGGTGCATGAAGTGGGTCTGACGCCGGGAAATACGCCATGGCGTGAGTGGCTCCTTCCGGCGACGGGGGAGGCGGTGCATGTGGCCCCCAGTCTGCGCGTGCTGGCCATCATCACCAAGGTGCTGCCCATCGGCCCGGTGCTCTGGGTGAGCGTGCTCGAGGGGGTGAAAGGGGCGCTCATCGTCCTGTGCGTGGGCGCGGCCTTGCGACGCCGTTGGGCCCAACGGCAGACACCATGGGGAGAAGGACCGGGGCCGAGCGTGGTGGCGCTGGTCCTCGCGGCGGTGGCCGCGCCTTTCCTCGTCGCGGGGATCGAGCCCAGCGCGTCGAGCTGGGTTATCCCGGGCGCGTTGGGGACCTGCTATGCGGCCTTTACGGGGCGGATGGGCTGGGCCTGGGCGGCGGGTTTCGCCACCGCCGGGGTGCGGGAGGAGATGGGGGCGGTGCTCGCGGTCCTGCTCGCGGTCGTGGTCCTTCAGGCCTGGTTGCAACGACCGCGCTGGGACGAGGAATTGCGGGGTTGGGCGACGCTTGCCGGGGGCCTTGCGGCTTGGAGTGTGGCCGCGCTCACCCTTCACTTTGGACTCTCGGGTGCGCAGGCGGGAGGGAGTCCTGGCCCTGGCGATGCGCCCGGGGCTGTCTTCGAGGCCGGTCGCTGGTTCGTGAACCACGCCTGGCTGTGGGCACCGGTCGGTGTCCTGCTGATCTGGGCTGGGGTGGGACGTCGCGTCTGGGTCCTGACGGGCTTGATCATGCTTCTCCCGTGGGCGCTGAGTGGGTTGCTCTCGGGCGAGACTTTGGAGGCCTTCGAGGCGAGCGAATGGGCGGTGCCAGTGGCGTTTGCCCTGCTCTGGCCGGTGGTGGGCCTGTTCGCCTTTGAGCGCGGCTCGCCTTGGCAAGTGCCGTCCTTCAGTTGGGTCGGCGGGGCGCTCGCAGCCTCCCTCGTGGCGTGGGCGCCGCTCATCATCGACCGGCCGGCGGGCGCCCCCGCGCCGTCGCGATGGACGCATCTCTTTGTGCCGGAGCGGCAGTCCGGCCCGGCACTGCAGGCCACGGTGGATTTCCTCGGTCGGGCGCAGCGCTGGGGTCGGCCGCTTCGCGTGGACGATTCATGGGTGGCCTTGGATCCGGGGAGGCTGGCCAACGCCCGCTTCTCTCCGGACCGCCGGGACGATGTCGAGCTGGTGGCCTTCTTCCTCGGCGGAGGAGCGACACGCGCCGCTTGGGAAGCCAGCCAGGCCCTGCCGTATCGCTACCGGGTGGGAGCGACCGAGGCCTTTGTCCTTTCGGCCGAGGCGCTGAACCACTCGCAACTCACACTCCTCAGCGAATCGGCGGATTCGCTCCTGCCGTTTCTCGAACAGGAGGGGCAGGGCGTCTGGTCGCTGACCCGCTTCGATCGAGCGAGAAGCGTGACGCGCGGCCCGGACTGGGAACTTCCCTTGGGAACTGAATGGGAACTGGTCTGGCAACTCGAGGCCGACCTCCTGCCGGGGTTTGAAGAGCAGCCAATCCGCTTGGAGGTGGTCGGCGAAGCAGGGGAACGGGTTCTCGCCGCAGCGGAGATCGACCTCAGCGGGCCGGGCACCCGGGACGGGCGCCTCCGTTTTGAACTCCCGCGTGACCTGATGCGGCGAGACATTGAACTCCGTCTAACGGTGCCTCCCGCGACCCGTGGTCGCCTCCTCGAGATGCGGCTTTTGCCGGCTGCCTCGGAGGAGGCGCGCTGAGGGTCAGGAGCGTGGAATGAGGGGCGAGGGGACGCCGAGGGAGTCGCCGCCGAGCGGTGGAACACGCGGCTGGATGGAGTGCAGAAGGCCCCGTGGGACGCGCCTACGCAATTGCACCCTGCAATGTTGGGGACTGCCTTGCAGAGGCCTCAACTCACCGCGGGATCAGATGGGTGAAGACTTTGCCGACCTCGCCAGCGCGGCGCGCTTCCGGGCGGTGCAGATGGGAATATCCTGCGTCCGCCCTTCGACGCAGCTCAAGGGCGCGGGGGCGTTGCGTCGGTCGGCTTTGCGGCCTTGTTCGGCGAGGCCTCGCGATCGGCGGGCACTTCATCCTGGACCGGCTCGCCGTGGTCGCCCGCCTTGCCGGGATGCTTGCCCCAATCGGTGCGAGCGGGAGCGGGCTTGGCGCGGTTGAAGTAGTAGACCGCGCCGATGGCGACGAGCACGGCGAGGGCGGCGAGAAGATATCCAATCATGTTTTTCAATGCGCATGGAATATGCCACCCTGCGCAAAGATGGTGGTCGAAAGACGCCACCGCCCTGCCCAAGCCCATGTCCAAGACTGCTGCCTCCTCCTCGCCTCGACCCGCATGGCGCCGCGCCCTCCGCCGCCTGCGTTTTCTTCTCTGGCGCTCGCTCCACCGCGAGCAGGGCCAAGCTTCGCTGGTGCTCGAACCCTATCGCGGTTGCGGCACCCCGCAGCGCGTTTATCTCATGGGGCGGGTCTACCGCCAGGCCCTTGCCGGAGCGGCCTGGAATCGTGGACTGGCGCGGGATCTCATGGATCTCTTGCGCCTGATTTTTCGCTGGGGCGTCGGTGGGGTGGCGGTCGAGGGGCGGCTGGGGGGCTCTCTCGCGACCGACACGACGGATCAGGACGGCTACTTTCGTCTCGAGTTCGCGCCCGAGGCCATGCCCCCGCTCGAAGGCGGTTGGGAGGATGTGCCACTCGTCTTGCGGGAGCATCCTGACCGGGCGGTCGAAGCGGTTGGCCGCGTCTACCTCGCGCCGGCCTCGACCGAGTATGTCGTCCTCAGCGACATCGATGACACCGTCGTCTACACCGGCGTGGCGCAGCGGGTGCGCATGCTTTGGCGGCTCTTCATGGCGCCGGCCGAGAGCCGGGTGGCCTTCGACGGGGTGGCCGCGCTCTACAAGGGACTGCATGCAGGGCGGACGGGCGAGGCCCAGAATCCCATGGTCTATGTCTCGCGCGGGCCGTGGAGCACCTACCCGGTCATCAGCGAATTCTTTCAACGGCACGAGATCCCCATCGGCCCCGTGCTCTTCCTTCGCGAATGGGGGCTGACGGTGCAAAGTCCGCTGCCCCGCCGCGCCACGGAGCACAAGGCCGAGCTCGTCGAGCGCATGTTCACGCTGTATCCCGATCAATCCTTTGTCCTCCTGGGCGACAGCGGGCAACACGACGCCCAACTCTATGCCGACGCCGTGCGGCGCCACCCCGGCAGGGTCCTCGCGGTCTACATCCGCAAGGTGGCTCACGCGGCCTCCCGTGAGAAGGGCATCGACGCCCTGCGCGAGGCCGCCGAGGCGGAGGGCATCGGCTTTGTTCTCGCGGACGATAGCGAGGCGATCGCGCGCCATGCGGTCGAGGCCGGGTTGATCGAACCGGCATGGATCAATGCCGTGCGGGGAGAGAAGGCCGCCGAGGGCACGCCTTCCAAACAAGGTGTCGAGGAATCATCTCGGTCTTGACTGGTATGCCTTCTGCGACCTTTCGGGGTATGCATTCCGAAGATCCGAAAAAGTCCAACTCCCTGGAGATGCCGACACTCTATCTGCGCGAATCCTCGATTCGCGACGAGGAGTTCATCACGTTCCTGAATGAGCAGGGCATCAGCTATCGAGAGCGCCTCGTCGATGAATCGGGGCGTGATCAGGATGGTGAAGAGGTCCCCGCCGAGGTGAAGAACGGCCCTCTTCCCGTCATGACCTGGGATGGGACGACCCTCACCGATGTCTCGGTCGACCAGCTGAAGAAGGTCCTGCACGAGCGCGGCCACAGCTTCGAGGACAGTTAAGCGGGGCGGGGTGCAAGTCGCGCAGCCTGCATGACGCGGATGCGGTGGATCGGGCGATTGTCCTGACCTGTGTCCACCGCACCACTGCGCCGACCGCCTCCTGTTGTTTCGGCACACATCCCGCAAAAGGAGACCCCATGGCACCGCGCGCCATCTGGAAAGGTCAGGTCAGCTTTGGCCTCGTCAACATTCCCGTCTCGCTCTACGCGGCGGAAAAGCGACAGGACGTGAAGTTTCACCTCCTCGACAGCCGCGACAGCCATCGCGTGCGGTATGAGCGAATCAATGAGGAGACCGGGGAGGAGGTGCCGTGGGATAGGATCGTCAAGGGATATGAATACGACGACGGCCAGTATGTCCTTCTCAGTAAGGAGGAGATGGCACAGGCCGCCGGTGAGACCGCCAAGGTCATCGAGATCGAGGACTTCGTGGCGGTCGAGGAGATCGATCCGGTCTACTTCGACAAGCCCTACTACCTCGAGCCGGGGAGGGGAGGTCATAAGAGCTACGCCCTTCTGCGAGAGACCCTTCGCGAGGCGGGCAAGGTCGCCATCGCGCAGGTTGCGATTCGCAGCCGCGAGCACCTCGCCTGTCTCATGGTGCGCGACGACTGTCTCGTCCTCGAACTCATCCGCTTTCCCCAGGAACTGCGCGAACGGGATTTTCTCGATCTGCCCGGGCGCAATTCCGGAGCAGTCAAGATCTCCAAGCGCGAGGTCGATCTCGCCCTTCAGTTGATCGAGAGCATGACCACCGAGTGGGATCCCCACCGCTATCGCGATGACTATCGCGAGAACCTCATGAAGTTCATCGAGAGCAAGATCGAGCGGGGAGAGATGAGCGCGGGCACCAGCGTCGAGGATAGCGACGAGGAGGAGAGCGACGGGGGCGACGTTGTCGACCTCATGGAGTACTTGCAACAGAGCCTCGAAAGCGCCGGCGAGAAGAAGGGGAAAAAGGCCCCCGCGAAGAAGCAACAGCCCGCCAAAAAGAAAAAGGCCGCGGCCCACAAATCCGCCCGCAAGGGCACCGCCAAGAAGACCGCCAGAAAGACCGCCAAGAAGACCGCCAAGAAAAGCTCCAAAACCGCCGCGAAGAAGAAATCAGCCAAGCGCAAGTCCGCCTGATTCATTCCGCCCACCATGCCTCCCGACCTTCAGACCTATCGCCGCAAGCGCGACTTCGCCTCGCCCGAGGAGATGATGGAGCGGTTCCGCGCA
>JBKHAU010000184.1:0-5828 GCA_046542725.1 Opitutales bacterium | reverse complement strand
ACCACTGCCGGCGGCCCCCGCTGCCAGCGGTCGAGCACCCGTTGCATCCCCGCCAGGCCAAGCCAGGCAAAGCCGGCCAAGGTCAGCACCACCGCGCCCTTCAGCGACATCCCCAGCAGCCGTAGCATGCCGGCGGGATAGTAGAAGAGCTTGTGGTAGTAGATCGGAAAAGGCCCGCCATACCCGACCACCGCCGAGTCGCTCCAGACCGGGAAGAGTTCTCCCCGTGCAAAGTGCTGCGCATAGACCTCGATCCGGTCAAAGTTCCGTCGCCACTCGTGGTCTCGCGGCCAACCCTCCCGCCACAGGACCGGCGAGACAAACGCCAAGATCAAGAGGAGGGTAAGGAGGCGTGCGCCCAGCCAACGCCCTGGGACCGAGATCCTCGGCGGGAGGTCACCGAAGGCATTCGCGCGCGCGCGAGAGAAAGAGAGATAGAGAGACGCCATCAGCTTTGTCTCAGCAAGGAGTCCGTTCTGTGGCGGTCAACCCCCCTTCTTCCTTGGGCCAACTCCCGACCTCACGGCCTCCTGACCACCCGCTTTGGCAGGAGAAAAGGGGTCAGCGCAACGGTGTTGGACGAGTTAAAGGATGATGCCGCCGCCCGGGTGTCTGAAGCCGAAGCTTCGGAGATGCGCGAAGTGTGTTGGGAACGCGCCGTGGTGGGCATGCACGCCTGCCTCAAGCGCGACGAAACGGAACTGCACTCAAGCGCAAAGGGGGCGCCTTGGAAAGTGGCCATCACCCGCCTTCTGCGCGAGCGCTACCTCGTCCCCAACCGCTGGATCGCCACCCGCCTGAAAATGGGCCAGATCGGCACCACCCAGAGTGCCGTGAGCCGTTTTCGCACCTGCGGTGGAACGCTCCAGCAGGACTACGCGAAACTGAAAATGCATGAAATGTGGGGCTGTCCCTATCTTGCTCCCTTGCCCACGCCTCGGGGCAAAAGATCTTGCCTTGAAGTAGGAGATTTGATACTAACTTAGTCCCTGTCTAATAGCTCTCGCTCACATGAAAACAAACCCTTCTCTCCTGTTCGGTTGGTATGGTTCTCACAATGCATCCTTTGGCCCAAAGGCCGCTTCATGTCCGTGCAATACAATGCGGCGATGCTCGAGCCAGTGGTCAGGAACCCCGGCCCGGGCATGGCTCGCCGCCGGTGCGCTCCTGGGCGCACTGACACTGCCACCCGCCCATGCCGTCGTGATCGTGGATGCGACCTATGCTGGCATCATCGGCGAAGACGGTGGCCTTGGCCTGATTGGCGAAACCTTGACGGTCGATTTCAGCTACGATGCATCGATCGCCCCGGACTCTGTCTTCAACTCGAGCAGGGCGGGCTTGTTCCTGAACCCGGTGACCAGCATGGACGTTACCATCGGCAGCCAAAGCTGGACCTGGTCAGGCGGGGGCAGCTCCATCAACCTCACCGATGACGGGCTGGTCGTGTTCGTTGCTGGCCTCGAAGACCGCTGGAACCTCGGGGCCTACGATTTCACCGGTCCTGATCTGACCAGTGAGCCGGCCGGGAACTACGCCCTCGAGATGTTCTTCTACGACAATGTCCCGACAGATGCGCCCGACGCCTTGGACGATTACCTGGCACTTCCGACGGCAGCGCCGGATCCGGCGCTCTTTACCTCGGTTTTCGACACGGTGATGCAGTTCTCGTTTTTCACCGGAGACGGGGAATCCGGAAACTACTACAACATCCTGGCGGAGAATCCGTACCAGGTCACCTTTGTCATACCCGAACCGGGAATGCTCTCCCTGTGTCTGGCGGGCATCAGCCTGATCGGTGTCCTTGCACGCCGCCGTCGGTGCTGAGGTCGAAGGAACTTCCGCCGTTCCCCGGAGGTTTTGATTGGCGTCTTGACCGTCTGTGTGGCCGGGTGAACTCCCGGCCGGGATCTACCATTCTCAGAAAGGAGCACTTGTTGCTTTTGCGGAGCTAGCCCGCGACGCGACTGCCCCTCCACCCGAGATGGTTTTCGCCCACGGTCTCGTCGTCGCCGCCGGGACCAACGGCGGCGTCCTCATCTCGTCGAATGGCACCAGCTGGACGCCGAGCAGAAGAGGAGTGGAG
Source organism: Opitutales bacterium (assembly GCA_046542725.1). GTDB lineage: Bacteria > Verrucomicrobiota > Verrucomicrobiia > Opitutales > Oceanipulchritudinaceae > CAWVVV01. Next base: position 3,742 of record JBKHAU010000184.1, on the reverse strand, counting down.
AAGCCGACATGGTAAAAGCGTCCGTCTCGCGATCACTCACCGCTGACAATCCCTCCCATGTCAGCGTTTCCTTTCCACCATGGTCTTGCTTTCGGATCTGCGCCCCGATCTCCTTCGCTGCGCTGGAAAAGAGGGCCGTTCCAGTCCGATCACGGCCGCCCTCCTACGCCTTCCCTCCCGTCTGCCGTCTGCATGAAACGTGCGTCATTCGTCCTCTTCAGCGTGTTGTCATTTTTCTCGGCCGCGTCCCTGCTCTGGGGGGCCAAGCCCGCTGAGACGCTCCTTTGGGAAGCGGTCGCGGAATGGAAGGAGGCGGAAGCCATCGACGAGGTCACGAGCAGGCGCGCGAGGGCCGAGCTGCGTCACATCGAAAAGGCCGTCAAACTGGTCGACGAGGCGGCGGCGACCGGGAAAGGGTCCAACTGGATCGCCTGCCAATACATCAGGGCCATGCTCCACATGGCTTTGGCCGAGCGGATCGAAGACGCCCACTACTCGGACCGGATCAACGGCCTCCCGGAAAAATGGAAGACCCGGCGGGAGACGGCCCTGATCACCGCCAAGGAGGCCATCGCCGCCTCCGCCGCTCTTCTCGCGCAGCCTTCGCAGCGGTTCCATCCCTTCAGCCAAGACGACGCGGACTATCTCAGGAAGACCTTCGTCGGGTTTCTCGACTGGTTTTCAGAGGGTGCCTACGAGGAGCGTCCCGAGATCCAGTTCCTCGCCTCTACCGGCCTTCACGACACCTTCACCCTGATGACGAGATTCGAGGAGGCGGTCTACAACTTCGAAGGCCGGCGACAGGAGACCATCGAGACCTCCTCAGGACTGTCGCGCTGGCACGAGAGCGTGAGGACGCCGAGCGGGAGCGGGCTTTTCTGGACCTGCTCCTGAAGCTCGACTTCCCCATGGATGATCTCGAGGAAGTGGCCGACGGGTTCGCCAACCGTCGCCACCTGAAAGAACTGCAGGCGGCGCTGGACCTCGGGATGAAGCGCTTCGTACATCCCACTTGGCCCTATCAGGCGATCCTGCTCGTCGATGAGCTCGAACCAGACCAGGACCCCTGGACCCGCGAGATGACGATGCGCAAGCTGCCCTACCTCGACAAGATGCTGGATAGCCCGTCCTGGGAGGAGTTCGCCGCACGAGCGCGCCTCAACATCGCATTCTTCCGCTTCCAACGGGGCGTCGGATACGGAAACCGCATCCTGGACCTGCTGGGGGAGCAACCCGACAACTGGCCGAGCTGGTATGTCCATATTGCCCGTGAGGATTTTCTCTCCGTCCTCGAGGGACCCTCGCCCGATCCCGAACTGGCCTTGCCGGCCCGGAAAAACCTTTCCTTGATCGCCCTGCAGGAGTTCGCCTTCCTCGATCGGGAGAAGCGGCTGTGGATCGTTCCGGAGGATCCTGTGTCCGAAGAAAACCTCACTCCCGACGCTCGCGGCATCCTCGCGGCGATCCTGCCGCACCTCCCCGAGATCGAGAAGAGCGATCCGAACGACTTGAACGCCCTCACCCTCCTGCACCTTGCCGCCTCGGTGGGCGTCGGCCCGGGCGCTCCGGAAGAATGGGCCCGCCGCATCGAGCACCTCGACGCCGGTGGTCAACACACCACCTCCCACCTCGCGGATCCCTGAGCCCCACCGCGCCGACGTCTTCGGATCCGACAGCGGCACCGGGCGGCGCGGCGAGGAGGACACCCGGACGAATCAGGACATCTTCCCCGTCCACCGTGGGCGCCAGATGAGGCGGTAGGGGCGCGCCGCCCAGTCTGTGCCGGCGTAGTCGACGCCCACGCGGGGGCCGCGCAAGACCTCGGCCTCGGGAACGGACGCACCGGGCTCGAGCCAGAGGCCGGTTTCGGGGTCGGCGGGCTGGGCGTTCTGCGCCCCGGCGATGGCGAATTGCTTGGTGAGGCGACCGGGGCCGGCGACGGGGCCGGCTCCGCGCAGGAGGACGGCGGCGGGATGGCCCTCGGGGCCGGTCACGAGGTTGGCCATCCAGTGGATGCCGTAGCAGAGATACACATACCAATGGCCGGGCGGGCCGAACATCACCTCGGTTCGGCCGGTGCGCCCCTTGGCGGCGTGGCAGGCGAGATCGTCGGGGCCGGTGTAGGCCTCGACCTCGGTGATCGGCCAACGCAGTTCCAGGCCGTCGGGCAAGGAGCGGCAAAGCTGCATGCCGAGAAGATCGCGTGCCACCTCGAGGGCGGGCCGCTCAGGAGCAAGCCAGTCCAGGCCCATCAGAACTCCTTGTCGCGGGTGTCGAGGACGAGCGTGACCGGGCCATCATTGTGCGCCGCGATGTCCATGTGGGCGCCAAACACCCCGCGCGCGACGGGTCGGCCGAGCACCCCCTCGAGGTCCGCCGTGAACTGCTCGTAGAGCGGCACCGCCAGCTCGGGCGGGGCCGCGCGGTTGAAGGACGGGCGGGTGCCTTTGCGCAGGTTGCCGAAGAGGGTGAACTGGCTGATGACCATGACCTCTCCCCCGATCTCCTGCACGCTGCGGTTCATCCGACCCTCGGCGTCCTCGAAGATGCGGATCTGCGGCACCTTGCGGGCGAGCCAGGCAGCGTCGTCTGCGCTATCGCCCTGCCCCACCCCGAGAAAGACGAGAAGGCCGCGGCCGATCCGTCCGACCGTGCGCCCTTCGACCACCACCTCGGCCCGACTCACTCGCTGCACCACTGCCCGCATTGGCGGCACACTCAAGCCGCGCGCGGTGCCTCCGCAAGGGTTGAATCGCCTTCCCCCTCAGTCCGCCAACAGGGCCGTGCGCGCCTCCTTCGTGGGCCGACCGAGGTAATAGCGCAAAGCGGCCTCGAGGTCGCCGTGGCGCCAGCCATAGCCCCATTCGCGCAGCTTGTTGGGCACCAGATTGAGGTCGGCCAGAAGTGTCTCGTCGGCCATTTCGCGGCCGAAGAGGGTGCGCACGACGGGCGCGGGGAGGGGCGCAAAGGACGGGCGCCGCAGGACCCGCCCGAGGGTGCGGGCAAACTCCCGCTGCGGCAGCGCCTCCGGCGCGACGGCGTTGACGGGGCCCTCGTAGCGCTCGTCCTCGATCGCGCGCACGAGGATGTCGACGGCATCGTGCAGGCCGATCCAGGAAAACATCTGCCGACCGCTCCCGATGGGCCCGCCGACCCCGCCGCGGAAGGCCGGGAGCATCTTGGCGAGTGCTCCGCCCCGCGGCGAGAGGACGACCCCGAGGCGCGGATGCACGACGCGCAGCCCAGCCTCGCGAGCGAGATCGGCGGCCCCTTCCCAGGCCTCGCAGACTTTCGCCAGAAAACCCTCCCCGTGGGGCCCGCCCTCGCCGTGGGGCTTGCCGTCGAGAGGATAGAAGTTGGCGCCCGAGACGCTCACGAGAACGGGCGGCGGCTCCGACAGGGCGGCCAGCTTCTCCGCGAGCAGGCGGGTGCCTTGGCGCCGGCTTTCCATCAGGGTCTCCTTGTAGGAAGGCGTCCAGCGATGGTCGGCGATTCCCGCCCCCGCGAGATGCACGACGGCGGTCAGGCCCTCGAGCGCGGCGGGGTCGAGGGAGCCCTTCATCGGGTCCCAGCCGAATTCATCCTCACCCGACGGACTGCGGGTGAGCCCACGGACGCTGTAGCCCAGCGTGCGCAGATGGGCGGAGAGTGCCGAGCCGATCATTCCCCGATGGCCGGTGACGAGGATCACGCCCTCGCGCGAGGTGCGGCGTTTCCAAAAACGCGTCGCGTCCCCCCGGAT
>JBKHAU010000183.1:0-5847 GCA_046542725.1 Opitutales bacterium | reverse complement strand
CCGCCCGTGGCCGCGGGCGCGGGCGACGGGCGTGGAAGGACCTCGAGGCGATCAATCCAGACGTTTTCCACCGCCATCAGCCGGGCCTGCAGGTCGACGAGGAAATTCGTCCAGTGATGCCGCGAGCGGGCCAGCGCGGAGAGCACTTCAACCGCCTCCGCCCGCGCCTCGATCTCCGCCGTAACGACCGCCAACTCCGCTGCGTGAGCCTCGAGCGGGCGCTGTGCGTCCCGCGCCGCCGCAAGTTCCGCGCGGAGCGTGCGGACCGCCTCCCAGGCCGGATACCACCACAACACACCTGCGAGGAGGCACAGCCCGGCGGCCGCGGAGACCCAGGCAGCAAGCGGTCCGCTCTCTGCCCGCGCGTGAGCCGCGGTTGAACGCAGCGCACTGGTCGTGCCGCCAACTTCTTCCAGTCCACAGACCAGTCCCGCGACGAGGGTGCGGTGCGCCTCCGCCACTCCCGCCAACCCCAGTCCCGGCAGGAGCGCCTCGAGAGTCCCGCTGTCAAGGGCGCTGCAGGGCAGACCGGAGAGCGTCTTCAGCGAACCCGCGTAGGCGGCCGCATCGACGCCAAGGAATCGCACATAGGCCAGCTCCTGTCCCGGATGCTGACGGCGGTAGGCGGCGATGGAACGCGTGAGTTCGCCTTGCAGGCGGGGCCCTCCACCCTTCTCGAGCACACTTGAGGGACTCACCGGCGCGATGCGCACCGAGGGCACCGCCCCGCCCGCGAAAAGCAAAACCGTCCCGCTTTGGGCCGGATAGACGTTCAGGGCCGGTCGATCGGGCTCGGGCAACTGCCGCAGGAGGTTGAGGAGCGCGATCGGCAGGGTCTCGAGACGCCGTCGCGCAGACCCCTCCCATCGTCGCGGACCGAGCCGACGAACCACCTCCGCCTCCCGCGCCGCAAGGAGCAGGCGACGCTCCTCGATCGCGTCGACCTCGAGTACAGGCGCGTCCCAGAGCACCTCTTCGAGCGGAAAGGGCACCGCCTCCGCGACCTCGTGCAGGATCGTCTGGCGTTGCCGTTCCTCCGCCACCCGCGGCACCCGCACCTCTTTCGCCATGAGCGAGAGGTCCGCATCGAGAACGACTGCGCGCCCATTCCGGCCGTTCACCAATGCCGTTGGCGGGCCGCCCCCGACCGCTGCTTCCACCCCACTCAGAGTGAGCACCGGACGACCCGCGCGATTGAATTCGCCGGCATGCCAACCCCATTCATCGCCCACCCGGGTGAGGATCGAGAATGTCTTCGCCAAACCCATCGCCATTGCCTCAGGGCACAGTGCCCGGCCCCACCAACTCCCGACGCAAGTAGCTGGGGCTCGCGAAGAGGCGGCCGTTCTCCGCCTCATAAAAGGGGGTCAAATAGATCGGCTGCAGCCACCCACCGTTCGCTTCCGCCGCCTCGGTCACCCTTTGCGCAAACGAGCGAGCCGCCTCCGGATCCGCGAGCGAATCACTGTAGGTGCCCCGCAACTGAGGCCAGACCCGCCCCTCCTGCGCGAGGCGCACCCGCCAACCGAACGGCTCGCCCCGCAGTTCGTATCGCTCCACCAGCGCCGGCGGCAGGTAGAAGTAGACCGTCGCGTCCGCCCCCTCCTCCGGCAGAAGGATGACCGCCTCCGCCCGGTAAAAGGCGTGTCTCGCCGCTTCGCTTTCCTCGCGCTCGAGCGCCAGATCGAGCCCAACGGTGAGCGGCCGTGTCGCCCCCGGCACCCGCGCCCCTTCCACCTCAATCGCAACCTCCAACCACTCTCCCTCACCACCCCGCGGCACGATACGATCAAAAGATACGTCCACTACCCGCACCGCCGCAGCCTTCACGACCACCACGCCGATGACCGCAAGACTCAAAGCATGCACCAGACAAGCGCCCAGCGAGCGCACCGAAAAGACCATGCCTCGAGCTTGCTAACGTCCTCACGAATATGACAACCCAAAATTCGTAACGTTCACATAAATTTCCACACCTCCGTTTCAGCCGTTCGTTTCAAGACTCCCGGGGGTCGAAACGTGAGCGACCAGGCAGGGGTCAAACCAATATGTTACATCTTTGGACCCTTCGATCGTTTCGACGGAAGACGGTGGTCCAGCTCGCCATAGCACGCGTCCGGCGACTCCCGTTCCTGATGTCGGATGGCTTGGCTCGAGCGAGCGACATTTAAATTATTGGATTGACCCCTCTCAACTCCGGACGGCGACCAGGCAGGGGTCAAACCAATATGTTACATCTTTGGAAGCTTCGATCGTTTCGACGGAAGACGGTGGCTCAGCTCGTCGTGGCGCGCGCCCGGCATCTCACCCACTTGATGTCGGATGGCTTAGCACGAGCGAGCGACATTTAAATTATTGGTTTGACCCCTTTTCGAGGAGGGTTGTGGCGGCGGCGACGTCTTGCGTGATCTGCGTCTTGAGAGCGTCGAGGTTGGGGAAGCGTTGTTCGGGGCGGAGGAAGGCGAGCCATTCGACGGTGAGGGTGTCGCCGGGATGCCACGCGGGGGGAGAGGCGGAGTCGAGGAGGTGGACTTCGAGGAGGGGGGCGGGGGCAGCTTCTTCGACGGTGGGCCGGAGACCGAAGTTGGCGACGGCGGGGCGGGTGGTGCCGCCGGGGCCGGTGGTGCGGACGGCGTAGACCCCGAAGGCGGGGCGGGACTCGGGGTCGTATGCGAGGTTGAAGGTCGGAAAACCGATGGAGCGGCCGAGTTGCCTGCCGGGGACGAGGGGGGCGCGGCAGGCGTAGGGCGCACCGAGCATGGCGTTGGCCTCGGCGAGGCGCCCTTCCGCGAGGGCTGCGCGCAGGCGGGTGCTGCTCACGGGCGCGCCGTTGTAGAGCAGTCCGGGCACGGCGTCGACCGCCACGCCGCGTCCGGCGAGCCCCGCGCGGATTACCTCGGGAGTGCCCGCACGGCGCTGACCGAAGCGGAAGTTTTCGCCCACGTGAACGCTGTGGAGAGTTGGAAAGCCCTCGTCCAGAGCGGCGACAAAGTCCTCCGCCGAGCGCGCAGCGAAGGCGGCGTCGAAGCGTTTCCAGATGATCGCGGCGACGCCATGGGCGAAGAGCCGGGCGGCCTTCATGTCGTGGTCGTAGAGGAGGCGGGTGGGTGCCTCCGGCCGGAGGATGCGAGTCGGATGAGGCTCGAAGGTGAGGACGAGGACCCGTCCGCTGGCGGACTCCGCCGCACGCCGGGCGGAGGCCAGAACGGCCTGATGACCGCGATGCACCCCGTCGAAAATGCCGATGGCGAGGGCAACGGGGAGGGGGCTCGCTGCTCCACCTCCCTCCGCCGAGCCGGGTGCCCATTGCACGGTAATGCCCGGGAGGCGGACCCAGTTCACGGGGAAGGACGGGGCGGCGGGCGGGCGGGCGGCAGGGTCGTCCATCGCAGCGGGCGCAAGCGGCTCAGCTCAGGACAGCACCTGGCTCGGCACCGCCTGATAGGGCGGAATGATCCAGGAGCGGATCTCGGCCGTTTCCATGCTCTCGAACTCGTCGAGTTCGAGCGAGTCCTCGATCAGAAAGCGGCCGATCTCGGTGCGGCGCAGGTCCTTGAGGTGGGCGCCGCTCTCGAGCTTGAGGCCGAGATCGTGGATGAGAGTGCGGACGTAGGTGCCCTTGGTGCAGTCGACCGTGAAGTCGAACTCGGGCGATTCCCAGCGATCGAGGGTGAACGACTTGATGCGGATGACGCGGGCCTCGCGCTCGACCTCCTTGCCCTTGCGGGCGAGCTTGTAGAGCGGGACGCCTTCGACCTTCTTGGCCGAATACATCGGGGGCATTTGGTATTGGTCACCGAGGTAGCCTTCGAAGACCGCCTTGAGGCCCGCCTCGTCGATCTCGGGAACGGGCTTTTCTTCGAGGATTTCGCCTTCGGCGTCCTGTGTGGTGGTGATCGGGCCGAAGACTCCGGTGCCCTCGTAGACCTTGTCGAGGCCCATGAGGTATTGGCTCAACTTGGTCGCCTTGCCGAGGAGGAGGATCATCAGGCCGGTGGCCGCCGGATCGAGGGTGCCGGCGTGGCCTACACGCTTCATGCGCAGCTTGCGGCGGACGCGGTCGACGACGTCGTGCGAGGTCATGCCGGCGGGCTTGTCGAGAAGAAGGACGCCGACGAAATCTCCGGATGGAACGGACATGGTACTGTGAGCTAAAAGCTAGGAGTTGAGAGGACGCTCCGGAGCCGCGAGATGCGCCGTGAGGGCCTCGCACAGGAGCGGGTAAAAGGTCTGGAGCGGCTGCTCGGGATTGAATCCGGCGGCGCAGGCGTGCCCCCCGCCGTTGAACTGCTTGGCGAGCTGGTCGACGCGGTAGACGGGGTCCTTGGAGCGGAAGGAGCCCTTCAGCAGGCCCACCTGGTGCTCCTCGAGGAGAATGCCGATGTCGACGCCCTCGATCGCGCGGGCGTAGTCGACGAGCCCCTCGGTGTCCTCCTTGCGCGCGCCGGTCTCGGCAAAATCGGCGGCCCGGAGGGTGCCGACGCAGACGCGGCCGCCCTCGAGAAACTCGAAGCTGGCGAGAAAGCGCTGGAGGAGGGCGAGCTTGGCCCGGCTCTCCTTCTCGTAGAGTTCGAGGGCGGCGGCGGCGGGGTCGGCCCCGAAGTCCATGAGGGCGCGGCAGAGGTCGAAGGTCTGTTTCGTCGTCTGGCTGAAGCGGAACTGCCCGGTGTCGGTCGCGATGCCGACGTAAAGAGCCTGAGCGGTGACGGCGTCAAAGGTGTAGCCGTTGTCGAGGAAAAGCCCGGCGAGCATCTCCCCGGTGGCGGAGGAGGCACCGTGGATGATGTTCACGGCGGCGTAGAGGTCGTTCGAGATGTGGTGGTCGACATTCAGCGCGACTTCGGGGAAACGCTCTTGGAGGACGGGACCGAGGCGCTTGCGGCCGGCGCAGTCGGTCGTGACGGCGAGGCGCCCCCCGAGATCGGCCGCCACATCGAGGAAGAACGGCGTGTCGCCGACGAAGGCGGCGCACATCGAGGGAACCTCGTGGTGGTTGACCGCGATGGCGTCGATACCGCGGTCGCGGAGCACACGGGTGAGGGCGACCTGCGAGCCGATGCAGTCCCCATCGGGACGGACATGGCCGAGGACCGCGACCTTCTGGCCGTCGAGGCCTGCGAGGGCCGCGGCAAAGCGGGGAGACAGTTCCGGATAATACATGACAGCAGATCTAGCTTTGCGGGGGCGGCCCCTCCCGTTCGGGCGAGGAGGACAGCCCCAGTTCCTCGAAGATCTCGTCGATCCGGGCCCCGTGTTCGGCGCCACGGTCGAGCTTGAACTCGAGGAGCGGAAAGTATTTCAGGACCACCTTCCGGCCCACTTCGACCTGGACCTCCTTGCCGTGTTCGCGGAAGAAGGCGCGGGCCTCGGCCTGGGCCCCTTCATCGCCGACGACCGAGTACGAGACGACCGCGCGGCGCAGGTTGGCCGCGGTGTCCACGCCGGTGATGGTGATGGCGGTGGTCCGACCCCGGTAGCGGGTGTGCATCACCTGGCTGATCTCCCGCTTGAGGAGCTCATTCACTCTGACGACGCGCTGCCCCATGACCCCGGTCTCCTCTCTTGGCGGTAAATGAACGAACGAAACGGCCGCACCTCCCGGGGAGGGAGGGCGAACCGCAGTTTACAGACTCGGCTTGATCTTCTCGACGGCGAAGACCTCGATGATGTCGCCTTCTTCGTAGCCATTGAAGTCGGCCACCGCGATCCCGCACTCGTAGCCGGCGCGCACCTCGTTGGCGTCGTCCTTGAAGCGGCGGAGCGTCTTCACGCGACTCTCCACGACGACCTCGCGATCGCGGTAGATGATGGCCTTGGCACCACGCGTGACCTTGCCCTCGGTGACCA
>JBKHAU010000182.1:0-5852 GCA_046542725.1 Opitutales bacterium | reverse complement strand
GGATTGCGCTTCCAGGCCTCGAGCTGGCGGTCGGCCGCGCGCTCCCCAAGGACCGACGCGAGGATGAGGGCCGCGCCCGCCATGTCCCAGGGAGTGAGTCCGCGCTCGTTTTGCATGAGGAGGAGGAGCGGCGCCGCGAGGAGCACATTGGCCAGCGCCTGCGCTTGGAAAAAGGGCAGGAAATAGAGCGTGGCGCGTTTCCCCCAGTGCTTGCGCAAGGTGGCGTAGCGAGCGTCTTCCTCTTTCTCCTGGCGTAGCCGGGAAAGAATATGCCAGCCCAGGCGCAGGCCCCAGAGGCCGGTGCAGACGGCGATGAGCACCCGGCGCGCAGGATCGCCCGGTGCCGCCAAGGCAAAGCCTACGACGAGACCGGCGAGGGTGAGCGACCAGAGGACATCGACGATGCCCGCGTTGCGGTGGCTGATCGACCACAGCCATCCGAAAGTGAAGAGGAGGGCCAGCGTCGCCCAGCCGAGCAAAAGCGTCGTGATCATGTGGAGGCAGGGGGTTGGGATTGTTTATGGATGGCTTCCTGGATCGCGTCCTGGCGCCGTTTGTTCAACGGGGAAAGGGCCACAAAGCAGGCTCCGGCGATGAAAAACACGCCCACGCCGGGACCAAAAAGCCAGGCCAGGCCGCGTTCCACATGTTCGGGCTGCGTGCCCACGCCTTCCTCGTAGCCGATGAGTTCGAGGATGAAACCGGTGAGGAGGACTCCAACCGAGCTCGAAAGCTTCTGCCCCATCCGCCAAAAGCCGAAATAGATTCCCTCGCGCGCCTCGCCCGACTCCAGGCGATCCTCATCCGCCACATCGGTCACCATGGATTCGAAGAGAATGATCGCGCCCACCGCGATGCCCCCGATGAGCGCCGCGATCAATGGACCCCACAGTTGTTTCTCGGGAAAGAGCGGGTAGGCGATGGTCGTCATCACCCCGAGCGTGAGCATCCCGGTAAACCCCGGCCATTTCTTGCCGTAACGCGCGGAGAGCTTGAGCCAGAGCGGAACGGAGCCCGCGATGCAGAGGGCAAAGAGTCCGAGAACCCATTTCTGCACGTCGGCCTCGGGCAGGAGGAGCGAATACTTGTAGTAGGGCAGGGCGATGATGCCGTTCATTGCGCGCCCCAGTGAAACCAGGAAAAACGCGAAGAAGAGCACGCGGAAGAGCGGATTTCGAAAGACCGAGTGGACCGTCTCGCGCAGCGCGCCCCAGGTGAAGGGTGAGAGGGCCTCGGTCGAGCGACCATAGCGCCAGGTGGCGGCCAGGGTAAGCCCGACCGAGAGCGCGGTGGCGAGCCCGATGAGGATGCCTGCTCCCGATCGCGTGCGTCCCAGGCCCTCCTCCGTCGCGGGATCGAAGCCGAAGCCCTGGCCGACAATGAGAGGCGCGCCCACGCCGAGGAGGAGGCCCACCGTCCCGAAAATCAGCCGCCAGCCGTAGAGTTCCGTGCGTACCTCGGACTCCTGCGTGAGGGCGCCGGCCAGAGCGAGGTGGGGTACTCCGAGGATGGTGATCGCGGTGTTGAACGCGAGGTAGGTGATGAGAAGGTAGGCAAAGCCTATCGGCTCGCTCATCGCGGGGGGAGAGAACAGCGCGAACAGGGCGATGGGCAGGACGACCGCGCCGGCGATGAGGTAGGGGATGAAGCGCCCCAGACGCGTGCGGGTGCGGTCACAGATGATACCCATGATCGGGTCACTCACCGCGTCCCAGGCGATCGCCAAGGCCACCGCCGTCCCAACGAGTACCGGGCTTAGCCCCACCACTCGGGTGTACAACTCAAAGAGGTAGAGCTGGGTAAGGAGGAGTGCACCGGAGATGCCAAGATCGGCGACTCCGTAGCCAGAGCGGGCGAGGCGGGGAAGATGGGAGGACATACGGGGCGCTATGCGCGAGGCTTAGGAAGCACCGCGCTGAGCCCGCCGTCAAATGGTAGAACTTGTCCAGTCAGCCAGTCGGCTTCCGCCGAGAGCAGCCACTGGGCAAAACTGGCCACTTGCTCAGGGTGTCCAATGTCACCCGTGGGATGCATGCTCTGGGAAATCTTTTTTGCCTGCTCGGTACTCACGATGCCGGCCGTCGCGTGGGTCTCGACGAGCCCGAGAGCGAGCGCGTTGACGCGGATGCCGGCCGGGGCACAGCTCGCCGCCAGGGCCTGGGTGAGCCCATTGATTCCGGCCTTGGCGGAGGCAATGACCTCATGGTTGCCGATCCCGATGCGCGAGGCCGCCGAGCTGAAAAAGAGAATGCGTCCGGCGCGGGCCTTGCGCATGCGGTTCACCGCCGAGCGGGAAGCATAAAAGGCGGACGTCAGGTTGGTCGCCATCACTTCGTCCCATTCCTCGTCCTTCATCAGGTGAATCGGCTTGAGGAAGACCGAGCCGATGGCATGCACATAGGCGTCGATCCCGCCAAGCGCCTTCTCGGCCTGACCGAAGACCCTTTCGACGGCCACACTGTCCCGGGCATCCGCTTGAAAGGCACGCACGCCGGCCGGTAGTTCGCCGCCTCCTCGGCGCGAGAAACCCACCACCTCCCGTCCCTGCTCATGAAGTCGCTGAGCGAGAGCCGAGCCAATGCTGCCGGAGATGCCACCGATAAAAATGCGTTGGGGCGCTGCAGTTGATTCCATGCCAAAAGATGCTACGATTCCTCATGAGATTCCCGATCAAAAGTGTGACCCCCCGATATAGCCGATGAACGGAGCGCAAACCACTCCGACCGGTGGAGGAACACCAAGCCTTGTCTTGGCTGTCGGCCTTCTGCTTCTCGCTGCGCCCCTCTTTGCCAAGGTCGAATCGAGCTTCTCGGAAGCGGCGGAAGTAGCCGGCGAACGGCTCGAGTTGCGTGGCTCCAGCCACTTCACCTACTTCAGGTTCTCGCTCTACGATGCGGCCCTCTACCTGCCTCCGGATGCGCCCGCCGAGACGGCGCTCGAGGCCGCGCCGAAACGGCTCGAGATCGCCTATCTGCGGGAGATTCCGGCGGACAAGATCGTCGAGGCGGGTGACCGGACCTTGGAAAAGAACACGACCGAGGAGGAGCGCGCATCGATCGACGAGCAGCTCTCCCGGATCAATGCCGCCTACCGCACGGTGGAAGACGGTGACCGGTACACCCTGACCTACGTCCCCGGCGAAGGCACTACCCTGGCGCTCAATGAAGAGACTCTCGCCACGCTCGAGGGCGAAGCTTTTGCCCGTCTCTATTTTCGCATCTGGCTCGGCGAAGATCCCGTCAACAAGGGCCTGCGTGACGCGCTCCTGGGGCGGGAGTGATCCCTTGCGGAGGCGACTTCTCCGCTTGCGGTCGCGCGGCCCCGCGGCAGCCTCGGATGCATGGCAGATGGTCCCCCTATGAAGTGTGGCGTGGTCGGCGTGGGCTCGCTCGGCCAACACCACGCCCGGCTCTACGCAGCCCTCGAGGAAGCGGAGCTCGTCGGTATCGTCGAGGCCGACGCAGCGCGTGCCGCCAGGATCGCGGAGAAGCATGGCTGCGCCGTCTTCGAGTCGGTCGAGGCGCTCGGCGAAGCCTGCGAGGCAGTCAGTGTGGTGGTGCCGACCGACCGCCACCGCGAGGTCGCTCTCCCGCTCCTGCGGCAGGGTTGTCATCTCCTCATCGAGAAGCCGATCTGCGCCAACCTCGCCGAAGCGGAGGAGGTCGTGGCGGCGGCGCGCGAAGCCGGCGTGGTCGTGCAGGTGGGCCACATCGAGCACTTCAATCCGGTCATGAGCTACCTCGAGGAGCACGTCGACAATCCGCGCTTCATCACCGCCGACCGCCTCGCGCCCTTCACCCCTCGGGGCACAGAGGTCGGCGTGGTCCTCGACCTCATGATCCATGACATCGGCATCATCCTCGAACTGGTGAAATCGCCCCTCGTGCGCGTCGAGGCCGTCGGAGTGAACGTGCTTTCGCAGACCGAGGACATCGCCAATGCGCGACTTGTCTTTGCCAACGGGTGCGTGGCGAACCTCAACACCAGTCGCGTCAGCTTGAAAAAGGTGCGGGAGATCCGCGTCTTTCAGCCGCAGGCCTACCTTTCGCTCAACTTCATGGAGCAGAGCGGTCACCTCATCCGCAAGCAGGGCCTTGCCCTCGATAAACAGGACATCCCGATCGAGCACGAGGAGCCGCTCAAGCTCGAACTCGCGTCCTTTCTCCAGAGCATTCGCGAGCGGCGCGACCCCAAGGTCTCGGCCGAGAAGGGCAAGACCGCACTCGAGGTGGCGATGCAGGTCACCGCCCAGATCCGCGAGGGGATGCAGGCGGAGGGCGGAGCCTGGTGAGCACGCCGGGTGGGCCTCTCCTCGCGCCGGGCCTCGAGGGTTCGGTGGACGTGCTCTGGCTGGCGGGCGAGCACTCCGGTGACCAGCACGCGGCCCGGGTCGCGGCCCACCTGCGCGAGGCGCATCCCGGTCTCCGCCAGACGGCCGTCGGCGGTCCCGCTCTCGCCGCCGCCGGGGTCGATCTCCTCCACGATCTCACCGAAAACTCCGTCGTGGGCCTCGTCGAGGTGCTCCGGCACTACGGCTATTTCAAGCGGCTCTTCGCCGAAATTGTGGAATGGATACGCGCGCACCGCCCCCGAGTCCTCGTCCTCACCGACTACCCGGGGTTCAACCTTCGCCTCGCCGAGGCGTTGAAAAAAGAGGGGCTCAGCCGGCAGGGCGGCGGTCCGGTCGCCATCTACTACTACATCAGCCCCCAGATCTGGGCCTGGAAACAGCACCGCCGCTTCAAGATGGCGGAGACGATCGACGAGCTTGGCGTCATTTTTCCCTTCGAGGTCGACACCTTCGCGGACACCCGCCTGCCCGTCCACTTCGTCGGCCACCCGTTCATGGAGTCGGCCCACGAGGGCACCCTGGAGGAGGACCCGCATGGTGCCCTGCTCCTCCTCGCTGGCAGTCGGCTGCAGCCGGTGAGGCGTATCCTGCCCGTGATGTTGGCGGCGGCGGCGTCCTGGCGGGAGCGTTCGCCTCAGGCCGCGCGGGTCCCCCTCGTGACCCTTGCGCCCAATGACTCGGTCGCGGCCGAGGTGAACCGAATCGTGGCGGGCAGTGGCTTGCCTGTCGAAGTGCGGCGTAGTGGCGAAATCGTGACTGCGCGCGCCGTCCTCACCAGCTCGGGCACCATGTCGCTGAACTGCGCCCTCGCCGGCATCCCCGGTGCGATCGTCTACCGGGCACACCCCGTGACCTATTGGCTGGGGCGGCGAGTCGTCAAAATTCCCTACCTCGGGATCGCCAATCTCATTCTCGAACGCCCGATGTATCCGGAGTTCATCCAAGGGATGGCGCGGCCCCGGACATTGGCGGATCAACTCGAGGACTGCGCCCGCCCCGCGCGCCGCTCCCTCGCTCACAGCGACGCGGCCGAACTCCGTGACCGCTTGAGCGTCCCCGCCAGCGCGAGCGCACCTGAGCGCATCGCCGCCTTGCTCGAGTAGCGCACGTCCGGACACCCGCAGTCGTGCGTTGGGCGGCCGACCGCAGATCGCCGGCGAAGCGCCCTTGCCATCAGCGGCCCTTCTGGTCCCCTCCATAGGCGTGTCTCCAAAATGAAGGACTTCTCATGAGCGGATTCATCGACTGCCACATCCACGCCTATCCGCCCGAGGTCATCCGTGATCCGCGGGCCTGGGGGCAGGCGCATGGCGAACCGTGGTTCACCCATTGTGTGGCCCCCCAGGACAGGCCCACTCTCCAGGCTTGGGCCGACACCGACCAGCTCCTTCGCGATATGGACCGCGCGAGCATCGAGAAGGTGGTCATGCTCGGGTGGTATTGGGAAAATCAGGACACCTGCGAACTGCAAAACGGATGGTTTCGCCAATGGCACGCCGAG
>JBKHAU010000181.1:0-5857 GCA_046542725.1 Opitutales bacterium | reverse complement strand
TCAAACTCCGCCGCCGGATCCGAATCCCATACGATCCCCCCGCCGGCGTGGTAGAGCAATGTGTTTTCGCGCAGGGAGGCGGTGCGGATGGCGATGTTGAACTCGAAGTCGCCGCCCGCCCCGACATAGCCGATGGCGCCAGTGTAGGCCTCGCGCGGCACGCCCTCCAGCTCGTGGATGATCTCCATCGCGCGCAATTTCGGCGCGCCCGTGATGGAGCCGCCGGGAAAGACCGCCTCGAGGCAGGCGGCCAATCCGCAGGCGGGGTCACGCCGGGCCTCGACCACCGCTGTCTGATGAAAAACGGTCGGGTAGGTCTCGAGGGAAAAGAGTTGGGGCACGGTCACCGAACCCGGCCAGGCGATGCGCCCGAGGTCGTTGCGCACGAGGTCGACGATCATGAGGAGCTCGGCCCTATCCTTGGCGGAGGCGACGAGGGCCTCGCGCAGGGCAGCGTCTTCGGCGGCATCCCGCCCCCGCGGGCGGGTGCCCTTGATGGGGCGCGAAGCCAGCCGCTCCCCCCGCCGGCAGAGCAGCTGCTCGGGCGACATGGAGAGCAGGTGCCCGCCCTCGACGGGCAAAAAGGCGGCGTAGGGCGAGGGATTGAGGGCGCGCAGACGCAGATAGAGGGCGACCGGGTCGGCAGCCTCCAGCTCGAGGCTGAAGCGCTGCGCGAGGTTCACCTGGTAGACCTCGCCGTCGCGGATGTAGTCCCGCACCCGTCCGGCCGCGGCGACAAACGA
This sequence comes from Opitutales bacterium, assembly GCA_046542725.1. GTDB lineage: Bacteria > Verrucomicrobiota > Verrucomicrobiia > Opitutales > Oceanipulchritudinaceae > CAWVVV01. The sequence continues at coordinate 5,114 of JBKHAU010000181.1, read as the reverse complement.
CTCGCGGGAAAAGTTCGACTCGCGGGAGAGGACCCGGGGCGCGGCCGGGAGGGCAGGCGCGGGCGCCGCCCGGGCGTCCTTCACGAGGGCCAGGAGCTCCGCCATGACCTCGTCCTCCGGACGCCGCCAGGGCTGGGCGACGGCGTGCAACGCGCCGTTTTCGTGATCGAGCGCGAGCACCCCGTCGAAGAGCCGAAACTCCATCTCGGGCAGGCGGCGCGGTTCGGCATGGCGCAGGTCGAGGCGCTCCCAGTGCCCGATCAACTCGTAGCCGAGGAACCCCACCCAGCCGCCCGCGAAGGGCACGGGGGGCGCCGGTGCATCGGCCGGCAGCGCGCAGGCGTCGGCGACCTCCTCGAGGGCCTGCAGGGGCGAGCGGGCGAGCGCATGAGTGCCGGCCGCGTCCGACAGGATGACTCCGCCCTCTGCCGCGCGCAGCGTGGCCTGTGGCTTCCAGCCCAGAAACGAAAAGCGCCCCAGCCCATGGCCGCGGCGCGAGCTCTCGAGGACCCATCCGCCCGGCTGGGCCGCCACCGCCGCGACGAGGCGCCCGGCGTCGTCCGCCCAGGTGATTGTTTCGACCCGCATGGCTAGAGCCGGAGCGAGTTTTCGATCAGGCGCAAGCCCTCCTCGGTGAGGAGCGCCTCGGGATGGAACTGCACGCCCTCGAGCCGCCGGGCGGCATCGCGCACCCCCATGATCTCGCCCTCCGCCGTCTCGGCGGTGATTGCGAGGCTCGCCGGCAGGCCTTCCCGCTCGACGACGAGGGAGTGGTAGCGGGTGACCTGAAGGGGCGAAGGCAGCCCGGCAAAGACCCCGGCCCCGTCGTGCGTGATGGCGGAGAGCTTGCCGTGCATCGGCTCGCGCGCCCGCTTGACGGCACCTCCCGCGAAGGTCGCCAGCACCTGCATCCCGAGGCAGACCCCGAAGATCGGCACCCGGCCGGCACAAGCCGCGAGCACCTCCGCGCAGCGTCCCGCCGCGGCCGGCCCCCCTGGCCCCGGAGAGAGCACGATGAGGCGGGGGGCCACCGCCGCCACCGCCGCACAGCGGACCGCGTCGTGGCGCACCACCGTGACCGCCTCGCCCGTCTGCCGATAGGCCTGGAAGAGGTTGAAGGTGAAAGAATCGTAGTTGTCGATGAGCAGGACCATGGGCGGCCGAACGATGACCTCTCGGTGGTTGACGAGGGCGAAAACTGGGGAAACCGTCTGGGCATGCCTAAACAAGCGGTTTTGCTCGTCAATCTCGGCTCTCCGGCCTCAACCGCGGTGGCCGACGTCAAGAGCTACCTGCGCGAGTTCCTCACCGATGAGCGCGTGATCGATGTGCCCTTCGTACGCAAGGTCATCGTTCCCAGCCTTATCCTCAACACCCGTCCGAAGAAGTCGGCCGAGGCCTACGCCTCGATCTGGACCGACGAGGGCTCGCCCCTCGTGGCCACCAGCCAGCGCCAGCAGAAGCTCCTTCAGGCGCGTACGGAGTTGCCCGTGCATCTCGCCATGCGCTACGGCGTGCCCTCGATTCCGGAGGTGCTGAAGGAGATCGCCGAGGCGGGAGTGGAGGAGCTGTTCCTCGTGCCGCTCTATCCGCACTACGCCATGTCCAGCTACGAGACGGTCGTCGTGCGCGTGATGGAGGTGGCCCGCGAGATCGCGCCCGGCCTGCGCATCGACACGCTCCAACCCTTTTACGCCCACCCGGAGTATCTCGAAGCGCTCGAGGCCTCCATCCGTCCCCATCTCGAGGGGGACGACTGGGAAAAGCTCATTGTCAGCTACCATGGGATCCCCGAGCGCCATGTGCAGCTCTCCGATCCCTCTCACGCGCACTGTCTCTGCACGCGTGATTGTTGCCATACGGCCAACCCGGCCCACGCCACCTGCTACCGCCACCAGGTGACGGTCTCGACCGAGCAGCTGATGGCGCGCCTCGGCCTCGGGCCGGAGCAGTGGGTCCTCTCCTTCCAAAGCCGGTTGGGCCGCGATCCCTGGCTCGGCCCCCCGACCGACGCGACCGCGCGCCGCCTCGCCGCTGAAGGGGTGAAGAAGGTGAAGGCCATTTGCCCGGCCTTCGTGACCGACTGCCTCGAGACGCTCGAAGAGATCGCGGAAGGCGTGAAGGAGGAATTCATCGAGGCGGGAGGCGAGACCTTTGAGCTCATCCCCTGTCTCAACGAGCACCCCGCCTGGATCCGTTTTCTCGAGAATCGGCTGCACGAATGGCAAAGCGAAGGGAGCGTGGGCAGTCTCTCTCCGTTGCGCCCGCCCCCCGCTTCAGTCGCCTAGGCAACCCCCTCCATGCTCGACGATCGCACCTGGCTGTTTCTCGGCGCAGGGGTTTACGCGGCCACCCTCGCGGCCACCCTCTTCGCCCTCTACGCCGAGCGGCGCCTGCCCTCGCGCCCGCTCATCATGGGCATGCTTGCGGTCGGTTTCGCCCTGCAAACGATCGGCCTGCAGATCCGCGGGCTGTCGATCGGCGGCTGTCCCATCGGCAACCCCTTCGAGGTCCTCCAGTTCATCAGCTGGTCGACCATCGCGGTCTATTTTCTCGCTGGCTCGGTCTTCCGCCTGAGCCTGCTGGGAGGATTTTGCGCAAGCGTCGCGACGCTCCTGAGCGTGGTCTCCTTCGCCGTCCCGGGCGGGGACCGGCCGTATGCCGGGCCGCTCTTCGGAGACAGTGCCTGGGTCGAGGCGCATGCCGCCCTCGCTCTCTTCAGCTATGGCGTCTTCGGGCTCCTCGCCGCCACTGCCGCGATGTATCTGCTCCAGGACTACGGTTTGAAACACAAGCGTTTCACCGCCCTCTTTCGCCTCCTGCCTTCGATCGTGCAACTCGATGCGGTGCATCACCGGCTCCTCACGGTGGGCGCGGGCGTCTTCACCCTTTCCATCCTCCTGGGGTCGGTTCACTGGATCGGCGATTGGGAAAACGTGACCCCCGGCAAGCTCTTCACCACTCTCCTCGTCTGGTTCGGCTATGTCCTCGCGTCCACTCTGCGCTGGCGCAAGTGGCTGCGCGGTCCCCGCCTCGCGTGGGTCCTGCTCGGGCTCTTCGGCGCCGCCCTCCTGACCCTCTGGCCGATCGAGGCAAGCCGGGAGCCCACCGCCGCGGCGTTCCTCCTGGCGTTGCTTCCCCGTTAAACCCGCATGGAGTCGCTTCAACTCCATCTCGTCGGGTGCAACCACCGTTCGGCCCCGCTCGCCTTGCGGGAGCGGCTCTCGCTCTCCCCCGCCGCCCAGGAGGCCCTCTACGCCCGACTGCGGACCGTCGAAGGAGTCGCCGAGGCGATGGTCCTGCACACCTGCAACCGCCTCGAGGTCTACGCGGTCGGCGACCACCGTGCCCCCGAGGCCCTTCGTTCGGCCCTTGCCGAGGTTTCCCGCAGTCCCGCCGAGGCCTTCATCGACCACGGCTACAGCCTGCACGACCTCGCCACCCTGCGCCATCTCTACGAAGTCGCCGCCGGGCTCGACTCCCAACTCGTGGGCGAGACCGAGATCTTTGGCCAACTGAAAGAGGCCTACAACCGGGGCTGTCGGGAATCGACCGTCGGCCGTCTTCTCCACCGCGTGCTCCAGCGCTCCTTCCAGGCCGGCAAGTGGGCCCGCACCCACACCGCCATCGGCCTCGGGCAGGTGAGCCTGGGCAATGTCGCGGTGGACCTCGCCGAGCGCGTCTACGGGCGTTTGCGTGGCACCACCGCCCTTGTTGTCGGGACTGGCGAGATCGGGCAGGACGTGGCCAGGGCGCTGCGCTCGCGCGGTCTCGGCCGCCTCGTCGTGACGAGTCGACGGGTGGAACGGGCGGCCGCCCTTGCCGCGGCCACGGAGGGCGACGCGATCAGCTTCGAGGACTGGCCCGCCGTCCTCGAGCGGGTCGGCGTGGCGATCTTTGCGACCTCTGCACCGGGGGCTCTTCTCGAGGTCGAGACCCTCCGCGGGGTCATGGAGCGCCGGCGCGGCGACCCCCTCTTTCTCATCGATCTCGCGGTCCCGCGGGACATCGAAGCGGCCTGCGGGGGCCTCGACTCGGTCTTCCTTTACAATCTCGAGGACCTCACCGCCATCGCCAACGAGAACCGCCGCCTGCGCGAGAGCGAGATCGAGAAATGTCGTCTCGCCCTCGCCGAGCGCGCCGAGCACTTCTGGCTGCGGCTGCGCCCGTAGCGCGGCCGCGCGGGCGACCTACTCACCAGTGAAGACAAACTCCTGCTGGGCGCGCACGATGACGGGGTGGTTCTTCACCCGTGCGGGCTCGAAGCGCCACCCCAGAAGCGCCTGCGCGGCACTCTCGGCCAGCAAGGGGTTGCCCTCCAGCTCGGTCACGACCGGGATGCGCACCCGCCCCTCGCGGTCGATGTAGAAAGTGAAGACAACGCGTCCCTTCTGCTCCTCGAGGGGCAGATCGCTGAAGAGCTTTGGGCGCTCGACCTCCAGCGGCTGGGGAAGGCGGGCAAGCTCGCTCATGCGGGCGACGTAGACCTGCCGCCCGCTATCCGGGCGGATCTCGTTGAGAAAGCTGAAGACGACCGAAGGGCCAAAGCTGGTGTGCGCCAGTTCCCCATAGTCGAACTGAAAGACCGCCGGAACGATGAAGCGAATCGCCTGACCGTCTTCCTCCAAGGGCTCGAAACGCCAACGCCGGAGCGTCTGCACGGCGGGGGGGATGAAGCCTTCGTGGGAGGCGCTGAGCACAATCCAGTCGACCACCTTGCCGTCGGCATCGACATCGAGGAGCACATCGACGTCTCCGTCCAGAACCCCTTCTACCTGCATGCGCACGGGAAAGAGCACGGTCGTCGAGCCCTCCACGAGCTTCAGTTCAGCCGGCATGGCAGCGAAGGAGGAGTGCAGGACACCAAGGAGGAGAAGGAGAGCGAGCGAACGGATGGGGGCGAAGGAGGGTTTCATGGCGTTGCAATGTGGATGGATTGAGGCCAGTTTCGATATCCCACAATACCCCTTCAGGGCATCCTCCCCTGCAGCCGGTGGCGGGAAATTTTTCCTGCCGTAGGCGCTCCCTTCGCGGGTTAACTCTCGGCGAGGATCTTCTCCCTCCCTTTGTTCCGCTCCATGAAGTCGCGTCCCGATCCCTCCCTCGACTCGCTC
>JBKHAU010000180.1:0-5874 GCA_046542725.1 Opitutales bacterium | reverse complement strand
TCCGCGCACGCGGCCGCTGCCGGTGATCCTTCTGACGGCGAAAGCGGATGAGGTCCCAAGGCACCCCTGGCCGTTCCTCCGCCGTCGCCTCCCAGGCCGCCGGCAAGGCTGCGACGAATTCGTCCAGGCTCGCCTCGGGCTCGAGGCGCACGAGGACGGCGTCCGCCCATGCCGGCCACGCCCATGCCGCGGCCAACCCGGGCTCCATCGCATAGATCGACAGAAGGTCCTCGCGAAGCCGCTGCAAGAGCACCGGATCGGGCAGGATCGAAGCCGCTTTGCGCACCGCGAGAACGACGCTGTTTTCCGCGGCCCTTTCGGCCAGGTCGCCCGTGTAAGTCCAGGCCGGCGCCTTTTCCTGCCCGTGCACGACGCCCGACAAAGGCGCGAGAAGGAGCACCGCCGCCAGCAAACGAAAACGCCGCCCATTCTTTCGCATAGCGCCGGAAAGAATGGCGCGTTCACCGATTTTTCACAAGCCGTTTTCCGCTCCCTTCACACGAAACATGGCCAAGCGCGAAAAACTCTCCAACGTGCTCCCCCATGCGCGTCGACACGCTCCTCGAACGTCTCCTCCACTCCGCCCGAGCGGCCGATTTTCGCGCCGAGATCTTCGCCACCGAAGGTGAGTTCGGCCTGCCCGCCCTCACCCGCTCCGCGATGTCCGGGCCGGATGCGCCCCATCTCTACCTCTCCGCGGGGATGCACGGCGACGAGCCGGCAGGTCCCCTCGCCCTCCTCGAGGCCCTGCGCAAGGACCGCTTCAGCCGCGAACTGGCCTGGACCCTCGTGCCGGTCCTCAACCCCACCGGCCTCGCCCTTCGCCGCCGCGAAAACAGCGAAGGCGTCGACCCCAACCGCGACTACGGCGCCGCTCCCCGATCGGTCGTGAGTCGTGCCCACCTGGCCTGGCTGGGCGAGCGTCGCTTCGACGTCGCGCTCTGCCTCCATGAGGACTACGAGACGGAGGGTGCCTACCTCTACGAACTGGGCCCGCCGGGCCCATCGCATGCCCCTCGCCTCCTCGACGCGATGCGCCCATGGACCGGGATCGAGACGCGTCCCCTGATCGATGAGATGCCCAATGAAGAAGGGCTCATGCGCCCCCCTCCCGAGCGCCTCGCCCGGGACCGCGAGGATCTGCCCGAGGCCCTCCGCCTCTGCTTTCACCACACGAGGTGGTGTTACACGACCGAGACGCCGTCACAGGCCGACATCACGCGTCGGATCGGGGCGCAGCTCGCCGTCGTCGACGCGTTGACCCATCTCGCCCTGCAGGGCGCGTTTCGGGCCCCGGCAGATTCGCCCAATAGCTAGCCATGTCGGGCGCCAGCGGGGCTTCCCAGCGAAACTCCCCGCGCGGCGTCTCGAAAACGAGTTCGGCCGCATGCAGCGCCTGCCGCTTCATCGGGAGCATTGCCTCGAGTCGCGCAGTCCATCCGTGCTCGACAAACTCGAGGTAGAGCAAGGGGTCCGGGCCGTAGAGCTTGTCCCCCACGATGGGGCAATCGAGGCCTTGCGCATGGGCGCGAATCTGGTGCTTGCGTCCGGTGTGCGGAACCACTTCCGCGAGCGTGTGCCCGGCCTTCCATGCCCGCGGGACGAAGCTCGTCTGCGCCTTCTGCCCGCCTGCGAGCGGATCGAGCCGCTGCTTCACTGCCACCGGCGATTCCGCATCGGGGCCGAGCGCGCGGCTCACCTCAGTCCGTTCCGCGAGGTGCCCGTGGAGGATCGCAAGGTAACGCTTGCGCACCCGCCGCTCGGCCAGCGCCACCTGCAGCGCGCTCGCCATCGCCCGGTGGCGGGCGAGCACGACGAGCCCGCTCGTCTCCCGGTCGAGGCGGCTCACGAGATGCACCGTCTCGAGTCCGAGGATCTCCCGCGCCGTCCCCACGAGGCTCGAGAAAGGCCCGTCTTTCGACGGGTGGCAGACGACCCAGCCCGGTTTGTTGAACACCACCACCTCGCTCGAGTCCTCGAGGATCCACCCGCGCAGTTGCTCCGCCGTCAGCTTGGGCGGGGTGGGCCCAAAGGGAAAGGTGTCGGCCGCCGTCGCTTGCCCACTCACTCGAACGCTCCCTTTTCCTCCGCGGCGAGGCGGAAACGCACCATCACGTGGCGTGAGAGCCAGGCCGCGAAGGGCTTCGGCAGCCGCGCGCTGAAAAACGCGAGGAAACGGTTGCGCACCCCCGTCACGACCTGCGCGCGTCCCCGGTGGAGGGCGCGCAGGGCTTCCTCCACGACCGCCTCGGCACTCTGCCCGCGCACCACCGCGGGCGACTCCTTGAAGCCCGCGCGGCGGAAGAAATTGCTCTCCGTCGGGCCCGGGCAGACGGCAAGGAATCGCACCCCATCGCGGCGCAGCTCCTCGTTGAGCGCCAAGCTCCAGTGCAGCAGGAAGGCCTTCGAGGCGCCATAGGTGGCGAAATACGGGGTCGGCTGAAAGGCCGCCAGCGAGGCAATGTTGATCACCGCCCCGCCCCGCGCGCGCAGCAGCGGCAGGAGCCGTTGCGTGAGGTCGACGACGGCCCGCACGTTCACCTCGATCATGCCCAACTCGGCGTCTTCCGCACCCGGACTCGAGAAGGCACCGTAATGGCCGAAGCCAGCGTTGTTAATCAGCAGGAGGGGGCCATCCCCCATCTCCGCCAAACGCGAGATGAGGGCATCCCCCGAAGTGCGGATCGCCTCCGGATCGCCCAAGTCGGTGGGGATGTGCGAGATGGGCGTTTTCGTCTCGTTTTTACCGATTTCCGTCCGAGAAAGATTGATCACCCCGGGGGCCGAATCTATCGTCTGAATCGTGCGAATGAAGGCTGCGCCAATTCCCGAGGAACCACCGGTGATGACCACCGCGCCGAAGGATTGGAGGGTTGAAGACCAAGGCATCCCGCACCGTCCCGCGAAGCGCTCCGCAGCGCAATCCCGCAGGCGCGTCGGCGACGCGATTTTCCGCCTTCGACGATGGCGAACGAGTTGATCGGCGCCCCCTTCCCGCCTCCGCGGCGAGAACGTTCTTTTTCACTTCTTCCGGCGCGCCCGCAGATCGCTTCGGCGTCGCCGGATCCCATCAGATAACAGTCAACACCCAAGCGGTAATATGAAAGATACAGACAACGCACTCATCCTCTCCGGCACCAACTTCAGTCTGACTGGTGCGATCAAACGAACCGTTCAAGAGAAGATGCAGAAGCTGTTTGACCACGAAACGAAGATCCTCCGATTGCGCGTCGACCTCCGTCGCGAAACCTCCTCCAAGGGCGGCGAACCCCAATACCGCGCCCAGGGCATCATCGAGATCAAAGGCCCTGACCTCGTCGCCAACGTGAGCACCAATGACGTCTACAAGTCCATCGACCAGCTCGAGGACAAACTGGACCGCATGCTCCGCCGCCGCTCCCGCCTCCGCGTCCTCAAGCGCAAGAAGGCCCAGCAAGTGGAGATCCCGGCCGCCCTCCCGAAGGTCGAGCAGATGTCCGCCTGACGACCGCGCACGCCGGACTTCAATCACACTTTCCCTCTGTCACACACGAGCCGCCCCTCCCCGGGGCGGCTCTTTCTTTTCTGGCCGCCGCGGAGAGGCCGGGAAGAGGCGGCCGCCGCCGTCGCGGTGCCTGCCGCCACGCGGACTATTTTGGCCCAGCGTCGTTGGGCTCGCGCTTTCGGCTTTCCAGTGGGCACCGGGCTTCTCCATCTTCGCGGCTATGGCCAAGGTGGACCTCGACATCGTCAAATACGTCCTCGAACGCAACCCGCAGCTCGAAACCCGGCAGGTCGCGGGTCTCATCGAGCAGATCTCCAAGCAACAGGAGATGATCGACGCGGAAAAACCGAAGACTCCGACGGTGAAGAAGCAGTTCGTCATCCTCCTCTCCGATCCCAACGGCGAGCTCCCGGAGAAGGACTTCGTCGGCTGGGTCGCGCAGATCCCCGAGGAGGATTCGCCCGCCACGACCGAGGAGCGGATCCATCGGGCAGCCTATAACTTCAATGCCACTCCCAAGGGCCGCCGCATGCCCGTCGAGTCGATCGGCGAAGCCTGCGAAGCGGTTTCTCCGCGCCTCCTCAAGGACGAGAACGTCTGGATCAAGACCAAGGAGCCCGTCCTCATCGTGAAGTCGGACAACAAGATCCCGATGGACGCGATGCAGGCCGAGTCGCGCGAAGATATCTGAGAGCGACCGCCCGACCACGGCGCGCAGCGCCTTGGCGGTGGTGCCGTCCCATCCTGGGGTGGTAGCGGGAGTTCCGCAGTTGTGGCTGAAACTCCATGAAAATGGCGTTTTCGGAGCGCGTAAGTCGTTGGTAGATCCCAACAGTCGGCGCCAAATCCGCATGGTTGCGTCGCGCAAAAGCGATGTAGTGGAGAAGGCGCTCTTGGCGGAGCGGGCAGCGGGCGTCGTCTCGCGGCAGGTGTCTGCGCACAAATCCCACGCGCTTCGACGGGAGGTCCACGAGGTGGGGACCTCGTCCGAACCGCTTCGTGGCCTTCGGAGTCTCAAGGCCGACGAGGACGTCGGCGCTCCCGGGGAACTCCTTCTTGCGATGGTGCAAAACGTAGTGGTGAAAAACGGGGTCTGATGGATCGCCAACCCGCTTACATATGGGAAATCACTCCTGACAACTGCGGAACTCGGGGTAGCTGTGCGTTCGACGCAGCGGCAAAACGTCAGCATCCCAGAACCGGCCGCGTGTCCCCCTCGCGCTCGCTCCATGCCGCCCGCCCACGCGGCCCCCGGAGGACCGCCCCACGGGGCGCGGACCGAAATCGGCGATGACCAAAAAAAACCCCGCCAAAGCGGGGATTTTTCTTTTCGTGGACGGCAAAAGCCCGCCTCTGTCGCTGTCATCCAACGATCGTTCTCAACCTGTCTGTCTATCTGTCGTATCTTACCTTGTGTCGTCGTCTGAAAAGTCGTCCCGGCCTTCAAACCGGGCGCGAAGAGAACCTTATGCCCCGACCGCTCGAGGGATGCGGTTGAGCACGGCCATGATCTCAGTCACCTCGCGGTCTCGCTCGAGGAGGCGACGCATGAGCTGCATGTAGGGGTCGAGGTGCTGGAACATTTGCCGGTAGCCGTTGCACAGGTAATTGAGGCCCGGTTCTCCTTCGGTCGAGCGGGAGAAGCGATGCTTGGGACAACCCCCGTTGCACGCGAAGCGGAATTGGCAGCGCTTGCACTGCGCCGGCAGGGCCTTGTGCTTGGCCTCGACAAACTTCTCCTGGGCGAGGTCCCGGGACATCTCCCCGATCGCTTTCTGGCCGACGTTTCCCCGCTCATGGAGGGGATAGACGAAGCGCTCGCAGGCATACACCGTCCCCTCGTGTTCGACTACGAGATGGCCGCCGCAGTCCTCGCGAAATTCGCACAACTGCGAACCCTCACCGGTCCAGCGGCGGAGCATGTCGTCAAAATACGCGATCTCCACCCGTCCCACGTCGTGGCGCACCCAGCGCTCGAAGATCTCGATCATGAAGCGGGCGAAGCCTGGAGGCGTGACCGACCACGAGGAGACCCGCGGCTGACACTTCAGGTTGCGCCGCAGGGGCGGCGGCGTGGCGAGGTTGAGACCCATGTCGCGAGCCCGCTGATTCGCCTCGCGCTCGACGATGGGCTCGAAGTGGAGCGACTTCGCTCCCAGCCCGCGGAGGAAGGCGTAGACCTCGAGCGGCTGCTCTTCGTTTCCCCGATGCACATGGGTGAGCGTGGAAAACGGGGTGCCCGCGTCCTGCAGTTGGCGGATGCCAGCCATCACCGCCGCGAAGGAGCCGCCTCCACTTTGCTGCAGGCGGTAGCGATCGTGGCAGGCCTCGGGGCCGTCGATCACCACCGTCACTTCAAAGCGCTCGTCGCGCAGGAAGCGCGCAAAGGC
>JBKHAU010000179.1:0-5900 GCA_046542725.1 Opitutales bacterium | reverse complement strand
ATAAAAAGCTAAATTAGAAAAAGCGAAACCTAGACCTTGGGCGTCTCTGCGAGGAGGTGGAGGCCGGCCTGCGCGCCCCCGCGGGAGGGAGAAATCCGGTTCTGCCCGTGACAGTCGAAGGTCGCTGGAGTACCATGCCATAATTGAAGAGGGCCGAGGGCCGCGAGCTTCACGTTGAGTGCAGGCAATTGAGCCAGACCCCAAGAACAATGGACGATCACGACTCTTCCTCGGACTACAAGAAAGGCAGCCTGACGCTCGTGGGCGCTGTTTCGATGGGCACTGGCGTCATGATCGGCGCGGGCATCTTCGCGCTCACGGGGCAGATCGCGGAGCTTGCGGGCACGTGGTTTCCGGTCGCCTTCGTGGTCGCGGCGGTGATCGCGGGTTTCAGCGCGTATTCGTATGTCAAGATGGCGCAGGCCTACCCGTCGGCCGGCGGCATCGCGATGTTTCTGAACAAGGCCTACGGGAAGAGCCTCATGACCGGCGCCCTGGCGCTGCTGATGTATTTTTCGATGATCATCAACGAGAGCTTGGTGGCGCGCACGTTCGGCACCTACACCCTCCAGCTCTTCGATGCCGAACAAGCCGACTGGCTCGTGCCGGCGCTCGGCGTGGGCCTCCTCATTTTCGCCTTCGCGCTCAATCTGCTCAAGAACCGGTATATCGAGACCTTCTCCTTCTTTTCCGCCTTCGTGAAGATCGCCGGGCTCGTGATCCTCGCGGCGGGTGGTCTGTGGGCGTCGGGCCTCGAGTTCGAGAGCGTGGATGTCGTCCCCCGGGAGACGGGCGTGGCGGGTTTTCTCGGTGCGGTGGCCCTGGGCATCCTCGGCTACAAGGGTTTCACCACGATTACGAACAGTGGCGAAGAACTGAAGGAGCCGAAGAAGAACGTCGGGCGGGCGATCATCATCTCCATTTCCCTCTGCGCCGTCCTTTATGTCCTCATTGCGCTGGCGGTGGGCGGCAACCTTTCGATCGAGGAGATCGTCGCGGCGAGGGATTACTCGCTGGCCGAGGCCTCGCGTCCTGCCTTTGGGCAATACGGGCTCTGGGCCACCGTCGGCTTCGCCCTCATCGCCACCGTCTCGGGCGTGGTGGCCAGCGTCTTCGCCGTTTCGCGCATGCTGGCGATGCTCACTTCCATGCAACTGGTGCCGCACCGCCACTTCAACCTGCCGGGCGGGATCCAGTTGCACACGCTCATCTACACCGTGGCTCTCGCCATTCTCCTGACGATCTTCTTCGATCTCAGCCGCATCGCCTCGCTCGGAGCGATCTTCTACATCATCATGGACATCGGAATCCACTGGGGCGTCTTCAGGCACCTCCGCAAGGACGTCGGGGCCAAGGCGTGGATCCTGGTCAGCGCGATCGTGCTGGATGTCGTCGTCCTTGGGGCTTTCATCTGGGTCAAGGTGCAGTCCGACATGCTCGTTATCTGGGCATCGTTGATCGGCCTCGTGCTCATCTTCGCGGGGGAAAAATTCTTTCTCCGGATGCACGAACAGGACGAGGACAACGCGAACTACAAGGATCCGAGAGAAACGCAGTCCACTTGAACAAACGGACGCCGAGAAGGGCGGCGCGGGCGAAAACTTGGGCTTGCGGGGAAAGCGGCGGAGGACTTAGGAAATCGGTGAAATGATCCTGCTCGCGCATGAGGCCCTGGTGTCTGCACAGACCGCTTCCTTGGGGAAGGGGTGGGCTTGGCGTGTCCGGCGCTGGCGATGGTGAAGGTGGGTTGAAGAGACCCTGTTTTCGACGCTGCCAGGCCGATGTATCCGAGAAACGGGACGTCGGCCTTTTAGTTTCCACCCTTTCCCGATGTGCCTGCGATGCCCTTTATTTTACCTTTTTCAACTGCTTCATCTGATCCGCGCGCATGCGCCGCTTCCGACCTTTTGGGCGGGGAGGTGGCCTTCTACGGCCGCACCCTCGAGGATTACCGTGAACTCTTCGCCCTCGACGAGGTGCGCCTGCGCGCGGGGCCGGTCCTCGATGTCGCGGCCGGACCCTCGAGCTTCGCCCTCGAGGCGACCCTCGCGGGTGCCGAGGTGGTGGCGGTCGATCCACTCTACCGCTACCGTCTGGCAGCCCTGCGCGATCGTGCGGAGCGGGACACCGCCCGCGTGCGCGCAATGGTTGCGGCACATCCCGCGCGCTTTCGTGGAGGGGCTGCGGGAGCGCAGATGCTGGGGCGTCGGGAGGTCGCGGCCGAGCGCTTTCTGGCGGACTATGCGGCGGGGCGTGGGGCCGGGCGCTACCGGGCCGCGGCGCTTCCGCAGCTGCCTTTTCCCGACGATACTTTCGAGACCGTCCTCTGCGCGCATTTTCTCTTTCTTTATGCGGGGCCGTTCGACCACGCCTTCCACCTCGCGGCCTGCCGCGAGCTCTGCCGGGTGGCGCGGGGAGAGGTGCTCCTCTATCCACTCTGCGATCTCACCGGCACGCCCTATGCCCGGCTCGAAGATCTGCTCGCGTCCCTCGCCCGCGAGGGCATCGAGGCCGTGCGTGAGCCGCTCGAAGCGCCCATGCTGCTCGACGCGGGCGAGCGTCTGCGCCTGCGCGCGCCCCCGCCAGCGCGGCGCCTCGGAGGGGTCACCCGAGATGGGGCCTCGCCTTGTGAGCAGGGTGGGCGGCGTTCGCGAGGGGGAACATTCTCGCATGGGTCCGAAAGCGGAGGCATCGTGCGGGCATGAAGGGACTGCGCCTCGACACGACGAGCCTCCAGTTGCGTTTCCTCTTGTTCGTGCTCACGCCGCTGGGCTGCTTCCTTGCGCTCTTCGCGTGGCTGGGGATCGATCGGCTGGAAGAGGAAATGGAGAACTCCCTGCAGCGCGAGACGCTCGTTCTCGCGCGTGCCTTGCGTCGGCCGGTGGCGCAGGCGCTCGAAAATCGCGACGCCGAGACGATCTATGCCTCCCTTGAGTCGGTGTTTGAGATCGGGACGGTTTACGGGGCTTTTATTTTTGATGTCGAGGGGCGTCTTCTGGCCCGGGCGGGGCGGGGCAGCGCCGACCTCCAGGCACACCAGGATCTCATGCGGAAGATCGGCTCCGCGACGATCGAGAGCAGCTACCGCGATTTCGGAGGTCGCGCGGTCTACTCCGCTTTTGTCCCCCTGGAAAATGCCGTCGGCCAGCCGCTCGGCCTGCTCCAGATCAATCGGGACCGGGATGAAATGCGGGGCGTCCTGACCCGTTTCCGGCTGGATGCGGTGGTGTTCTTTCTGCTGCTCCTCTTCATTCTCATGGTGGTTCTGCTCTGGGGCCATCATGTGGCGCTCGGTCGAGGCATCGGCGCCCTCGAACGGACCATGCTGGCAGTGGGCCGGGGAGATCTCACGGTGCGGGCGCGGGAGCGGGGGCCGGCCGTCGTGATGCGGCTCGCGCGAGGCTTCAACCGCATGCTCGAGGCCCTGAACGAAGCCCGCCTGGAACTCCGGGAACGCGCCGCAGTGGAGTCGCTCCTGCGCCAGCAGGTGGCGCGCAACGAAGAGCTGGCCTACATCGGCAGCCTCGCCACGAGTCTCGGCCATGAACTCGGCGGGCCTCTTTCGGTCATCCAGAACCAGGCGCGGCGGCTCGAGCGCAGTCTGCCGGCCGAAGAAGGCGAGGAGACCCGCCCCCGCCGGGCGGTGTCGTCGATCCGCGCCGAAGGGCGCCGGATGGAGCAGACCCTCCTCACGCTCCTCGGCTTCAAGGTCAACCGTCTCGAACGCCGCAAGGTGCAGCTCGCGGAACTGGTGGAGGCCGCGGTCGCCGCTGCGCGCTCTGCCGCGGAGCGCGCCGGGGCTGAGGTGCATCTGCACCCGCCGCCCTCGGAAGAGACCGTCTGGGTCGATCGCGTGAGCCTGCCCTTGGCGATCAAGAACCTGCTCGTGAACAGCTTCGAAACCGGTCCGGGGGTGGAAGTGGGGGTGTCGTGGAAGGTCGTCGAAGGGCATGCCTACATCATCGTGCGGGACAACGGTCCGGGCTTTGCCGCCGACGAGGAGCGGGACTTCGGGACGCCGTTCACCTCGACCAAGGAGGATCGTCCCGGGCGTGGCCTTGGCCTCGCCATCGTGCAGCAAACGATGCGTCTGCACAACGGTCTGGTCAAATGGCACAACCGGCCGGAGGGCGGCGCGGAAGTGCGCCTCGTCTTTCCCTCTCGGGCACCGAATGGCACGTGAGTTTGCCAGCGGCTGGAGGGATCGCGAGAGTGACAGGGGTATGGATTTGCTCCTCGTTGAAGATGATCAGTCGCTGGCCGACCTGTTGTGTGAGGACCTCACGGAGGCCGGCTACGCCGTGCGTCGTGCCCAGAGCCTGGCTGAAGGGGTGGCGGCGTTCCGGGAGCGCGCCCCCGACCTCATTCTGACCGACGGGCGCCTGCCCGACGGGCATGGTCGTGCCTTCCTCGAACTCGCGCGCACCTCCACTCTCGCGCCGGCCGTACTGCTCATGACCGCCTTCGGGGAGATCGAGGAAGCCGTCGACAGCCTGCGCGCCGGGGCGGCCGACTTTCTCACCAAACCGATCGACTCGGAGCACCTCCTCCTGCGCCTGCAGAAGGTCGTGGAGGTGCGTGACCTGCGCCGTCGCCTTGCCGCCCTCGACGTGGTCGGGAGCCCG
Organism: Opitutales bacterium; assembly: GCA_046542725.1. Classification (GTDB taxonomy): domain Bacteria; phylum Verrucomicrobiota; class Verrucomicrobiia; order Opitutales; family Oceanipulchritudinaceae; genus CAWVVV01. The sequence continues at coordinate 1,275 of JBKHAU010000179.1, read as the reverse complement.
GCGAGTTCCGTTGAACCGCCCGAGCTGGACCTCCGGAGTCCCGCCTGGACGCGGCTCTGCTACCAGATCAGTCAGGTCGCGGGCACCCCGGATCCGATTCTCATCACCGGCCAGAGCGGCGTGGGCAAAGAAGTGGTGGCCCGGCGGATACACCGCGAGAGCCACTTCGCGAACGGCCCCTTTGTGCCGGTGAACTGCGCCGGGATCCCCGAAACGCTTCTCGAGAGCGAGTTGTTCGGGCACGTCGCGGGCGCCTTCACCGGGGCCAAGGGGGCGCGTGCGGGCCTCTTCGAGCAAGCGGCGGGAGGCAGCATCCTGCTCGACGAGATCGGCGAGATGCCTCCCTCGATGCAGGCCAAGCTGCTCCGCGTCCTCCAGGATCACGTCATCCGGCCCCTCGGGGCGGAACGGGAGCGACCGGTGCAGGTGAGGGTGCTCGCCGCCACTCACCGCAACCTCGAAGAGCAGGTGGCCGCGGGCGGGTTTCGCGAGGATCTCTTTTTTCGCCTCGAGATCTTCGAGCTCGAGGTCCCCCCCTTGCGCGAGCGCCGCGAAGACATTCCGGCCCTCGCCGCGCACTTTCTTGCCGAAGCCGCGCGCGAGTTCGAGAAGCCGGTGGAGGCGCTCGACGCCGAGGCCCTGCAAGCGCTCGCGGACTACGCCTTCCCAGGCAATATCCGCGAGCTGCGGAGCGCCCTCCGACGAGCTGTAGCCTACGCGCCCGGCGAAATCGTGCGACGTGAGGATCTGCCTGTGCGAGTCCGCCGTTCCGGTCCGACCATGGAGGTTCCCCCGGTGCCGGCCGAGGGCGGTTTTGGCGGGCCTCCCTTCCGCTCTCTCGAGCAGCTCCGGCAGGACTATGCGCGGCATGTGCTCGCGGCCTGTAACGGCAACAAGCAAAAGACAGCACGTTTGCTCGGGATTGGGCGCAAGACTCTCTATGCACTGCTCGATTGCAGCTGAGGTGGCGCTCGAAAGTGTTTCTATTTTTTACACTGTATCGAAGTGAGCCAGTTCGGTGTTGGCTGAACGGTTGGCCCAAGGGACTTTGTTTTATCCTGTAAGTTTCTATGCTGGAACGCCTTGATGGTATTTAAAGGGCTTTTTCCGCCGGTTGGCACGGCGCATGTAACAAGGGTTTTGTATGATTCAAAAAATACGCATTCCCCTCCTTTCCGCCCTGTGCTGCACGCTCTTTGCCGGAGTTGCCGTCGCGCAGACCCAACAACCCGCGCAAATGGACGCCGAAACCCAGCAGCGAGTCGCGGAGATCCA
>JBKHAU010000178.1:0-5926 GCA_046542725.1 Opitutales bacterium | reverse complement strand
CGGCAGGAGCTCGATGCCCTCGGCCCAGTGCCGTTCGAAACACTCCATCCAGAGCTTCACACCGGGCTCGACATGCTCCTCGGGGACGAGCCGGCTGAAGGTCACGCGAATGCCGCCGCCGACCGTGGCCTTAACCTTTTCGTAGGACACGGGCTCGAGCCCGAGCTGATGAAGCGACTCCGCGTAGCAGCGGTAGATTGTCTGAAAATGGTCGATGAGGGTGCCGTCGAGATCGAGCAGGACGGTGCGGAGAGCGGAAAGGGCCATGAGAATCGCGCGTTGCCAAGGAGGTTCATTCGCGTGGGATGGAGGGGTCGGGATTAACCCGGCGCACTTTCCATGGCTCAAGCGGAAAAAGCGACCGCCGACCTCACCTCCGGTGAGGACGGCGTCCGGCTCTCTCTTGGCGGCGACTGGCACTGGTCGAGCCGCGGCCCGGCGCTGGCCGACCTGCGGGGCGCCCTCGAGGCTGCCAGCGGGCCGGTGCAGGTCGACCTGCAGGCGCTCGGGCAGGCGGATTCCACCCTCACCGCGTTTCTCCTCGCGCTGCAGGAGTGGGGACGGGGTGCGGAGCGCGAGGTGCGTTTCGAGGGCTTGTCCGAGGGGCAACGGCGGCTCCTCGACCTCGCGCAACGGGTGCCTGAGCGCGAGGAGGCGCGGCGCAAGCCGAAGGCGCGTCGGCTCCTCGAGTCGCTCGGGCGGCAAGCCGTCGATGTTGCGCGGGGGGCCTTCGAGGTGGCCGCCTTCACGGGGGCCTACGTCGAGAGTTTCGGACGCCTGCTCACCGGGCGCAGCCGCCTGCGATGGAAAGATTTCTGGGTTGTGGTCCAGCGCGTGGGGGTGGATGCGCTGCCCATCGTCTCGCTCATCAGCTTTCTCGTCGGGCTCATCATTTCGTTTCTCGGGGCGGTCACGTTGCGGCAGTTTGGGGCGGAGTTTGCCGTCGCCTATCTCGTGGGCTTCGGGATGCTGCGCGAGATGGGCGCGATCATGACCGGCATCATCATGGCCGGGCGCACGGGGGCGGCCTTCGCGGCCGAGATCGGGAGCATGCGGGTGAACGAGGAGATCGACGCCCTGCGCACCTTCGGGGTCTCCCCGGTGGACTATCTCGTGCTGCCACGCCTGCTCGCCATGCTCCTCATGGTGCCGCTCCTCACCGCCTACGCCAATGTCATCGGCATCTTCGGCGGGTGGCTCGTGGCAGAGTTTCTCATGGGCGTGCCGGGCAGTGTCTTTTTCCGCGAGATGACGCTCGTGGTCGGCATCGAAGACCTCCTCCTCGGGCTCTTCAAGGGGCTGGTCTTCGGCTATCTCGTGGCCACCTCGGGTTGCTTGCGCGGCCTGCAGAGCGGCGCGGGGGCGAGCGCGGTGGGCATCGCCACAACGCGCGCCGTCGTGACCGGTATCACCCTCATCATCTTTGCCACCGCCATCATCGATTGGGCGGCGGCCACCCTCGGGATCTAAAGAATGGCGAACCGGGAAAAGATCGCCGTGCGCGGCCTGACCATGGCATTTGGCGATTTCGTCGTGCAGCGCGACCTCGACTTCGCCATCCGCGAAGGCGAGATCTTTGTCATCATGGGGGGCAGTGGGTGCGGCAAGAGCACCCTCCTGCGCCACTTCGTCGGACTGCTCGAGCCCACTGCCGGAGAAGTCTTTTTCGACGGGCAGAGCTTCACCCGGGCCGATGCCAAGGAGCGCGACGCGATCGTGCGGCGCTGCGGGGTGCTCTACCAGCAGGGAGCGCTCTGGAGCAATCTGACGCTGATCGAAAACGTTGCCTTCCCGCTCGAGGAATACTCTCCCCGCAGTCCGGCCGCCATTGCCGAGCTGGCCCGCTACAAGCTTGCCCTCGTCGGCCTGCGTGGCTTCGAGGACTACTATCCGTCCGAGATCAGCGGCGGCATGCGCAAGCGCGCGGCCCTCGCCCGGGCGATGGCCCTCGACCCCGAGGTGCTGCTCTTCGACGAGCCCTCGGCGGGGCTCGACCCGGTCACCTCGCAGCGCCTCGACGAGACCGTCCGGCAGCTCCGCGACAGCCTCGGCACGACCATTGTGATCGTCACACACGAGCTCAGCAGCATTTTCGCGGTGGCCGATCGGGCCGTTTACCTCGACGCCGAAACGCGCACGATGAGCGCCCTCGGCACTCCCGGCGAGCTGCGCGCGGACCCGCCCAACGAGCGCGTGGCGGCCTTCCTCACGCGCAACGGGGAGGAGCCGGCGCGATGATTTGCTTCCCCCCCGCGGCCCTTTGCTGCAACGTCGGCACATCTTCATGAGCCAGGCTGCCCATCATGCCCGCATCGGGATCTTCGTCCTCGTCGGCCTCTTTCTGGTCGCCGCCACGACGATCTATGTCGGCTCGGTGCGCCTGTTCGGCAACGAGGCGACGGTGCTCTTCTACTTCAGCGAGTCCGTCAACGGGCTCTCCGTCGGCTCGCCCGTCAAGTTCAAGGGCGTGCCCATTGGCGAGGTCTCCCGCATCCTCATCTCCTACGACCAGGATGCCTCGATGGAGGAAGCGTTCATCCCGGTCTTCGCCAAAATCGACCAGAGCCGTATCCGCAGCGATCTTGGGGTCGACCCCGCGCTCGATTTCCAAGATCAGGACCAGTTCGATGCCCAGCTCCTCGGCGGCCTCCGCGCCAAACTCGAGATGGAGAGCTTTATCACCGGGCAGCTGTATGTGGAAATGGACTACTTCGCCCGCCCCGGGGACGAACTCCGCATCGTCCAGCAGCACCTCCAGTATCTCGAGATTCCCACCGTGCCCTCCACCATGGCGGAGCTGGGATCCTCCGCCTCGAGCATCATGGCGAAGCTGGCCTCGCTCGACGTCAACGGGCTCAGCGACACTATTCGGGAAACGGTCACGACCCTGAACGAGAAGATCTCGGCGCTCGACACCGCCGCTTGGAACACCTCCGTCATCGGTCTCACGGAAGAGCTGCGCGAGATCTCCGCCTCCTTCGATGCCGCTCCGCTCATCGCCGAACTACGCGACACCAATCGTACGCTCCAGTCCCTCGCCGAGAAAGTGGAGGGCTCGATCGACCCGGCCCTCGAGAGTTACCAGGCGGTGATCACAGAAGCTCGCGGGACGCTTGCCGCCGCGCAGACCACTTTTCGCCATCTCGATGGCATTCTCGAGGACAATGGCGACCTCGGCGATCGCCTCGACGACACCCTCCTCGAAGCCCGCGAGGCAGCGCGCGCCCTGCGCGAGCTGCTCGAGTTTATCGAGCGCAACCCCCGCGCCCTCCTCAGTGGAAGGGAGACCCCATGAAGCGACGCGTCCCGTTTGTCTCCTACAGTGCGCTCCTGCCGCTCCTCCTCCTCGCGGGCTGCCTTGGACTCGAGCCTGCCTCGGACCCGAGTCGTTTCTTCACCCTCGTGCCAGAGGCGACCGCCGCCGGCGCGCCGACCGTTCTGGAGGTCCGCGTGGTGGAGGCTCCCGACTACCTGCGCAGCAAGCAGATGGCGATCCGCGAGGGTGCCCACGAGATCGTCTACGAGAGCTTCTGGCGCTGGACCGGCCCGACCGACGTGATGCTGGCGCAGCGCGTGGCGCTGCGCCTCGGCGCCAAGTGGGGAGAGGAGGCGCCGCGCGGAAAGCTCAGCGTGCGCTTGCGCCGCTTCGAGGGCACGAGCGGGGGCGAAGCGGTGCTGGCGGCCGACTGGACCTTTCACCCCGATGGAGAAGGGTCGCCGACCGAGGGCAACTTTGCCGAGACCCGCAGCTGGACCCGGCGACAGGATCCCTCCGCGCTCGTATCGGCGCTCGGTGAGCTGACCGACGCCCTTGCCGCCTCGATCGCCGGGCAGCTTTGAAGGGGAAGGGGAGTCCACCGGACCGCGCGGCGACGAGCGCCCACTGCGGCGCAGAGGAGGAAAAAATGGAGCCACCCATCGGATTCGAACCGACGACCTGCTCATTACGAATGAGCTGCTCTACCAGCTGAGCTAGGGTGGCCTCCGTTGAAAAACGGAAGGGCAAGGGGATGGAGAAAATTCGTCGTCGGGCAAGCCCTTTCTCCGCACGCCGGCAGGCCGGGCGCGCAGGCGCCGGAGCCGGGCACCTCCGACGGCAGAGACGGCGGACAGGAGCCGCGCCGCAACCGCGAACCTTTGGTCTGGATCACCACCGCTCCGTCACCGGGACCGGGCTCGACCCCGATCGATCGACTCGTTCAACGACCGATGTCCGCCGAAAAGGCTGTTTCCCGGCGTTCAGGCTCTCGCGGCGGAACGTGCCCTAAACGAGGCCGGGGATCATGACGTGGCGGTAGAGCCGCTTCAGGCCGTGGACCTTGAAATTCCACCACGTGCGGGTTTCGCGGGTGGACTGGTAGAGATGTTCATTGACCAGTTTTCCGTCGAAATCGAATTCGAACATCATGCAGCGCCCGTATCGGGTCAGGAGCGGGCAGCCCGAAGTGCCGTCGTAGGCGTGGGAGGGGTCCCGGTCGAGGGCGAGGTCGAAGAGATTGCCGGCCACGACGGGCGCTTGCTTGCGGATGGTGGCGGCGGTTTTGGGCGCGCCCGTTGCGGCACAGTCACCGAGGCCGAAGATGTTGGCGAAGCGCCGGTGGCGAAGGGTGTGGCGGTCCACCTCCAGCTGGCCACCCAGTCCCTCGGCGGTGAGTGGGCCATCGCGGAGGGGTGCGACGGTGCGAAAGCGCGGCATGGGATGGAGCAGATCGTAGCGTTGCCGGACCTCCCGCACGCCGCCTTCGGTCTGTTCTTCGAAGATGGCGGTGCGGGTGGAGACGTCGATCGCGCGAAGGGTTTGGCCAAAATGGTTGTTCAGGCCGCGCGCTTCCATCATCGGACCAAGGATCGCGTCGATCTTGGGCACGACGGGAAAGATCGACGCCTGCGGCGTGTGGAAGTGGACCTGGACCTTGTCGCGAACGCCGTCGCGGCGCCAGAGGTCTTCGGAGAGCCAGGAGATCTTTTGCGGCGCACCGCCGCACTTGATGTACCCTTGCGGATAGGTGAAGACCGCTTCCCCGCCGGCGAACTGTTTGGCGAGGTGGCGAAACTTTACGCTCGAATCGAGATCGTAGACATTGGCCGCGTAGGGCGTCTCGAGCGCGGCTTCGAATCCTTCCACCGACTGGCGATCGAGCTCCACGCCAAGGGCGACGACAAGGAAATCGTATTCCACCGTCTCGCCCCCGGCAGTGCGGACGCGATTGCGTTCGGGCTCGAAGGCGCCGACCCGGTCCTTGACCCAGCGCATCCCGGGAGAGAGGAGCGAGGATTGCGCATAGAGTACGTCTTCCCGCTGGTAGACGCCGGCTCCGACCAGGGTGTAGCCGGGCTGATAGTGATGCACCGTGCGCGGCTCGATCACCGTGACCTGGGCCTCCGGAGCGCCCCGCAGGATGCGGGCTGCCACCGTCAGGCCGGCGATGCTGCCCCCCGCCACGACGATGCGCGCCTTCGCCACCCGGGCCGCCTCGGAGCGGGGTAGACGCAGGCTGCGCTCGTAGGCCAAGGCTCCCACGGTACCACCGAGCAGGGCGATTCCAGCCCCCGCCCCAAGCGTTTTGAGGGCATTGCGACGAGAGATCTTCAGCGGGCTCATGGGCAGAAAAGGGAGGCGGGGTGAAAGGCACACGCGCAGCCGGCGTATGACTCCTGCAGCTTAGGAACGGAAAGGGAGAGGAAAAGCTTAAAAACACGAAAAGCTAAATTAGAAAAAGCGAAACCTTAACCTTGGGCGTCTCTGGGAGGAGGTGGAGGCCGGCCTGCGCGCCTCCTGCGGGAGGGAATAATCCGGTTCTGCCCGTGACAGTCGAAGGTCGCTGGAGTACCGTGCCACAATTGAAGACGGCCGAGGGCCGCGAGCTTCGCGTTGAGCGCAGGCAATTGAGCCAGACCCCAAGAACGATGGACGATCACCACCCTT